>CAJXHQ010000566.1 GCA_913054485.1 uncultured Paracoccaceae bacterium | reverse complement strand
CGCCGCGCCGCAGAAACATTATTTCGCGACTGCAAAAACCGCTCACCATACCACAAGGCCGGATCGCACATGCCCGCCTGGTTCATTCTGGAGTTTGATCTGCTGTGGGTGCCTTGTCTCAGCCGTCCCTGCAAAGGTCAAAGCTGAAACACAGCCGCCTGCCAAATAAGGCAATTTTCCCTCCATATTGACGAAAAACGGCCCAATCCTCCCCGAATGCGGCGCTATCCTGCACGCTGCGGCACTTTTGGCTACGGCCCAGAATGCATAGCCGCGTCCCACCAAAGGGGTAGCTGCAAGCCTGCGGCTTTCCCGCAACGTATTTGTCCTTACCGGCAGATTTCTGCCCTTCTGCGTATCACCTGACGGTGCAGTGCGAAGATCGCGGCACGCGCACAAAAGCTGCCCCGTGCCACCTGCCAGAATCAAGCGGATAGGATGCGTCAGGGCCTTACACCAGACAGCACCGTCACCTGCTCAGAAAAAATTGACGCACCCCCGGGCAGAGCGCAAAAAAGCGCCCCCCGCAGAATGCGCTTTGATCGCCCGCCCGCTGCCGCGCAGCAGGCCAGCCTTCAGCCTATACCCGTCAAAGGAAGGCAAGGCCCACCAGGCCACAGCGGCCGCGATCAGGATATAGGGCAGCTGGGTGATCGCGTGATCCGTCGGCTCCACATCCGTGGCCGTGGCCGGCAGAACGGTACTGTCGCCGTAGAAGCAGGCACCGGCGCCAAAAGCCCCGGCCGAAACAACCGCGCTGATGGTCAGCGCCGGATCCACGCCCACCTGTTCGCCCAGCGGCAGCACGATCGGCAGGGCAATGGCATACATGCCCCGGAAGCTTCCGGTGGCAAAAGCGATCAGCGCCAGCGCGCCGAAACAGATCATCGGCAAGAGCACTGCGGTCATCCAGGGGCTGACGGTTCCGATCAAGAAGTCGGTCAGCTTCAGGGTATCATTCACGTCCTTCAGCATGAACGCGACGATGATGATGGCGGCCGCCGGAAGCATGCCTTTGACGCCTTCCATGGCGTCGTCGAACATATGGCCGAAGCTCAGCACCTTTTGGAACACCGAAGAAAATGAAGGTGATCGCCAGCGCCGCGGTGACGCCCAGGTCGACTGCGGGATCAGCACGCAGTTCGGCGCTGCCGTGGTGTCAACGATATAGGCCGGCATCGGGCGCGAGACCTTATGCTTGTCGGTGAGCCCCTTCATCGGGGGCCCCACAGTCAGCGCGTTCAGGTAGTCGTCGATGAAGACCGCCAGACCCAGCACCCAGGTGGTGAGCAGCGCCGAGCGGCGGTTCTTCACGAATTTCACCAGTTTTCCGCTGAACGCCTGCGCGCCGCCGGAATGCACCACCAGATGGGTGAGCGCGCCAAACAGGCTGACCGCCAGCAGGATTCAGATCATCACGCCGTCAGCCAGAACCGATTGGGCACTGTCGAGCGTTTTGTCATCACATCGCTGGTGGCGATCATGGCCTAACCGGCAACCACGCCGGCAATCAGCGGCTCCAGCGACCGCCGCGACCAAACGGCCAGAACAATAACAACCAATGTCGGGATCAAAGCAAGAATACCAGGCTGCTCCATTTTCCCCTCCCCTTAAAATTGATCTCAGAGGGGCCGGACAGCCCCGGTCCTGCCTAGTGCGCGGGGAGGGGGCGCGCAGTTCCCGCCAGGGGTTAACCCTAAAGGGATGAAAACGGAGAGACACCCTCTACCCCGTTCAGGGTAGCGCCGCCAAGGCGCTTCGAAGCGCCTTGAGAAAGGCCCTTCACAATGGGGCTTGAACGCAGTTTCCAAACCGCGTTTTTCAAGGCCGCTCGAACGGCCTTGGCGCGGCATCAGCCTGCGACAAGGGCGCGGCCGAACATCGCGGCCAGACGGTCGCGGCCGCGGCAGTAGTCCTCATAGGCCGGGGTGCCCGCCTTCAGCCCGTAAAGCGCCGAGGGCATTGTCCGGGCCGTCTCGCCCGCGTCGCCGCCGAAGGGCGCAAGCGAGATCCGGCCAGCCTCAACCCCGCGCGCCAGCCACTCGGCATAGAGCGCGGCAAGTGCCGCCTCACCCCGTGCGGCCGCGTCGCCCGCGGTGGCGTGTTTGGTGTCCATCAGCTCTTCGCCATGCGGGCTTTCCAGCATCTGACGGTAGCCGTCGCCGCTTTGCGCCTGAAAAGCGGCCAGCAGAACTTCGGCCAGGCTGCCTTCGCTTTCCAGCGCCACCCGTGCCGCAGCCACCGCCTGCGCGTAATAGGCCACGACCATGGAGCGGAAGATGTCTTCCTTGTTCTTGAAATGCAGGTAGAGCGCCGCCCGCGACATGCCCGCCCCGCGCGCGACGTCCTCCATCGAGGTGCGGCGGAACCCATACATCCGGAAGGCATCAAACGCCGCATAAAGAATTGCGCTGACCTTGGGGTCGTCCAGATTGGGATTGGGCTGGGTGTCCTGCATGAAGCCGTCCTGACAGTTCCTGCCAAATTTGTCAATTGACAGCCTGACACTTTGAGCTGATATTGTCATAAGTTCAGCCAAGGGAGTTCCCCATGCCAACCTCTGTAACGATCAACGGCAAGGCCCACAGCGTCGACCTGCCCGGCGACGTGCCCCTGCTTTGGGTATTGCGAGAGGCTTTGTTGCACAAACCTGTTGATGGGATTCACTACGTGAATCCAGCATGATA
>CAJXHQ010000565.1 GCA_913054485.1 uncultured Paracoccaceae bacterium | reverse complement strand
CTCGGCAATGCGCATGGGCTTCATGGCCGGTACTCGGCCCAGGTCTTGGGCGTCTCGCTGATGCGCACGGCGCTGGTCTGCGGCCAATGCGCCTTGCAGAAATCATAGATCTCTTTCGCCAGCCGCTCCGAGGTCACCATGTCATGGCCGAAGACCTCGTTCAGGTGGCGGTGGTCCAGATCGTTGTCGATCCATTCCTTCAGCGGCTTCAGCTCGCGGTAATCGACGATGAAGCCGTTTTCGTCCAGCTCCGCGCCCGCCAGTTCGACCTCGGCAATGTAGTTGTGGCCGTGCATCCGGGCGCAGGGGTGGTCATCGGGCAGACCGCACAGCTGGTGGCTGGCAGAGAAGTGGAATTCCTTGGTGATCCGGTACATGTCACACCTCCCAACGGAGGGCAGCGCCCGTCCCGGGGTGGGCGTGAAGCGCCCGCCCATGGGGGCGGGTCGGGCGGTGGCAGGTTTCCGCAATCATATTTTTCCCTCCACCACGGATTTCCAGTAGTCCGGATCGGCATAGACGGTGGGGTCCGCGACCCCGGCGATGTGGAAGGCCTCGCGCCGCTCCACACAGGTGCCGCAGCGGCCGCAATGCTGCTCGCCGCCCTTGTAGCAGGACCAGGTGTCCGCAAAGGGGGTGCCGTGCTTTGCACCTTCGGCCACGATGTCCGACTTCGGGATATGCACAAAGGGCGTGTAGAGCTTCACATCGGCATAGCCGTCCAGCGCCTTGGCCTGCATGGCCTCAAAGGCCTCAGTGAAATCCGGGCGGCAGTCGGGGTAAATGAAATGATCCCCGCCATGCACCGCCGTGGCCACCGCATCGGCCTGTTTGGCTGCCGCCACGCCAAAGGCAATGGCCAGCATGATGGCGTTGCGGTTGGGCACCACGGTGATCTTCATGGTGTCCTCGGCGTAATGGCCATCCGGCACATCGAGATCATCGGTGAGGGCTGAGCCGGACAGATGCGCGCCGATGCCCGCCATATCGATCAGGTCAAACGGCACCCCCAGCCGTAAGGCGCAGGCTTCGGCAAAATCCGTTTCCTTGGCATGCCGCTGCCCGTAGTTGAAGGCGATCAGGCCGGCCAGTTCATGTTCCGCGGCCACCTTATGGGCCAGCGACACCGAATCGAGACCGCCTGAGCAGATGACGATTGTCTTCACTTTTCAGATCCTTGTTTTGTAAGCCGGGTAGGCTGCGACCGGCGCCCGGACTATCCGGACAGGCGTCATCTAACAAACTGGACCTGAGAGGGGAAGACAGATATGCCCGCGCCGCATCCTTCAGCAACGCGGGCGGATGGTTCAGAAAACTTTGCGGCCCATCAGCGACTCTTCAAACGGATAGCGGCTGAGGTTCTCGGCCCCCGTTTCGGTGATCAGATACTGATCCTCCAGCTTCACCCCCTCGCGGCCGCCGTGTTTGCCGACATAGCTTTCTACACAGATCACCATGCCCGCCTCCAGCGCGCCGTCGTAGTGGAATTCGCCATCATCCGGGTAGTAGAGAACCGGGTATTCATCCGCCATGCCCAACCCGTGCATCATGCAAGGGTAGTGCTGATCGTCATAGCCGGCCGGTTGGCGGTAGCGCCCGTCGATCAGCTCCTGAAAACTGACACCAGGGCGCAGCATTTCGGCGTTGTGCATGATCTCCGCATGGGCGGCCTGATACAGCCGGCACTGCTCATCCGTCGGCCTGCCCGGCCCGCAGTGATAGGCGCGGGAGATGTCGCAGCCATAAGACCACGGCCCGATCATGCCGCAGTCGAAGACCACAATGTCCCCGGCGCGGATCGTGCGCGAGGACGCTTCCTGCTGCCAGGGGTTGGTGCGCTCACCCGAGGCCAGCAGCCGGTAGTCCAGCCATTCGCCGCCTGCCTCGATATTGGCAGCCCAAAGGTAGCTCCACAGCTGCTGTTCAGTGATGCCGTTGACCAGCGCGTTGCGCATCCTTGTCATGCCGTCCTCGGCCACCGCGATGGTCTGGTTCATGCAGAGGATTTCTTCGGGCGATTTGATCTTGCGCGCATGGGCCAGCGCCTCGCCCGCGTCCACCAGCGTGAGGCCCTCAGCCTCCAGCGCCATATGCGGCACCGGGGCGGTGCGTTCGACGCCAACGCGGGTGCCGCCACCGCAGTGTTCCTCCACCAGGCCCTTCATCTTCTTCGCCCATTTCGTGCACCACTCCTGATGGCGGTAGCCCGCGAACATGTAAGACAGCGGCATCAGATCACCGCGGATCTCGTCAATTGTCTCCAGCTGCGCGCCGGTCTCGCGCCCCGGCTCACTGTCGAAATAGATCACCGGCCCTTCGGCAGGCATGAACAGGTACCCCGCGTGAATGTGCATCTGAAACAGGGTGCAGTTGCGCACGCCGGTGGCATAGCGGATCGACAGCGGATCAGTCAGGATCACCGCGTCCAGACCATGCGCCTTCATCTGTTCGCGCAAGCGGTTCTGCCGGTAGCGGCGCATCCGGGGCACGTCGATCATGCCTTCGGTATCCGTCAGCTGCATCGGCGGGGTGATCTGCGCCGCCTGCTCCAATGTCAGCGGCTGCGGCTTGGCCGCAAAGGCCAATGAGTAATCACTCGCGTCGTTCATCTTAAGGAACCTGCACGTAGACGTCGCCGCCCTCGACCATCACCGGATAGGTTTTCAGGTCGATGCAGACGGGCGAGGACAGCGCCTT
>CAJXHQ010000564.1 GCA_913054485.1 uncultured Paracoccaceae bacterium | reverse complement strand
ATATGTACAAGACCCGCGTGTTCGAGACCTGCCGCTGGCGTAATGCCAACCACCGGCCCTGGATGAAAGGCCCGGCAGGCGAGGTGATCCGCCCCAACGTGATCGATAAGCCGCCCACGGCCGAACTGCGCGAGGACCAGAAGGACAGCGACAGCCTGCCCGATTACCCCGAGCTGGATGCGATCCTTGAGATCCTGGTCGACAAGGAAGGCTCCATCGCCGATTGCGTCGAAGCGGGCTTCGACCACGCCGTGGCAAAGCGCGTGGAGCACCTGCTTTATATCAGCGAATACAAGCGCTTTCAGTCTGCCCCCGGCGCGCGGCTAACCAAACGCGCCTTCTGGCTGGACCGCCGCTACCCGATCGTGAACCGCTGGCGCGATCCCTCGTAGGCGCGGCACTGCGCGGGCTGGCATACCGGGCCTGACTGCGCCATCCTGACTGCATCCGCAGCAGGAGGGCAAAACATGCGTGCCATGGTCTTCACCGGCAAAAGCCCGGAACTGGAATTGCAGGAGGTCGCGCGCCCTGTGCCCGGCCCCGGCCAGGTGCTGATCCGGGTGGAGGCCTGCGGTGTATGCCGCACCGATCTGCATGTGGTGGACGGCGACCTGACAGAGCCGAAGCTGCCGCTGATCCCCGGCCATGGCGTAGGACCGGTAGCCGATCAGACCGGCACACAAGAGCGGCGCCAGCGCTACCGGGTCAGCCCCTTCCGGCAGCGCAAAAACAAAACGCGCATCTGCCACGCAATACTCCGCATAGCCGCCGTTCAGCGTGTAGCCGGTAAACCCCGGCGCATCGCAGAGGTTCTCGCGTCCCTCGCGGCAGTAATCGCAAGTCCCGCAGGTGTGACCGAGCCAGGGGACGCCAACACGCTGCTCCATGGCCAGCCCCTCGCAACCTGCGCCCAAAACGGCAACGCGGCCGACGATTTCATGGCCGGGGAGCGGCGGCGGCTGGGCATCTACGGCTTCGGTGCTGCCGCGCATATCCTCTGCCAGATCGCTGTGCATCAGGGCCGCGAGGTCTATGCTTTCACCCGGGAAGGAGACAGTGCTGCGCAGGAGTTTGCGCGCCGGCTGGGCGCAGTCTGGGCCGGGGCATCGCCGGACCTGCCGCCGCAGAAGCTGGATGCCGCCATCATCTTTGCCCCCGTCGGCGCACTGGTGCCGCAGGCTTTGAGCGCCCTGCGCAAGGGAGGCCGCGTGGTCTGCGGCGGCATCCATATGAGCGATATCCCTTCCTTTCCTTACGCGGATCTCTGGCAGGAACGCTCCATCGTCTCGGTCGCCAATCTCACCCGCGCTGACGGCGAGGCGTTCTTTCCGCTGGTTGCAAAGGCCGGGGTACAGACTGAAACGGCTGCCTATCCGCTGGAAAATGCCAATACCGCCCTGCAAGACCTGCGCAGAGGCGCGCTGCAAGGCGCAGCCGTTTTGGTTCCCTGACCCTTTTATCCGGCATCGGGGGGGTGTGCTCCCGCCCGCCTGACAGGCATCACAGATGCCATCAGCCCGTTGGGCCGGGCGCCGCGCCTGACGGCGCGGCGCGGTCTCGTCAGGCCATCAGCCCATCATCTGGTAGCTGACGGGGACATAGCGGAACCCCTCGCCGCGGGATTCCACAAAGCCGGCGGCGGGGAAGGGCATGTGATAACCGATCATCGGCACCCTGTCGGCCGCCAGCATGCCAAGGATCCGGCGGCGCGAGGCAGCGGCGGCGGCACCGTCGGCATCAAAGCTGAACGCCCAGTCCGGCCGCGCGAAGGACCAAACGTAGTGATTGGCCAGATCCGCCGTCAGCATGATCTGCTGTCCGGCACTTTCCAGCATATAGCCCATATGGCCGGGCGTATGACCCTGCGCCGCAACAGCCGTGATGCCGCTGATGACGGAGCCGCCATCGTCCAGGAAGCTCATCTTTTGCGCCAGCGGGGTCACATTCTTCGCCACCAGATCGCCGACCCGGTTTCCGGCCTCCATTTTGGACCAGAAGTTGTACTCGGCACTGCCGGTCACGTAACGGGCATTGGGAAACATCGGTGCGCCATCCGCCATCAGCCCGCCGATATGGTCGGGATGCATGTGGGTGATGACCACCGTGGTGATCTGATCCGGGGTAACGCCCGCAGCGGCAAGCGCTTTGGGCAGCCCGCCCTGGCCGAGCCCGGTGTCAAACAGCACTTTTTCGCCGCCGGCTTCGGCCAGGACCGGGGTGAAATACATTTGCACCCGGTCGGCAGGGACAAAGTTTTCAGCAGAGAGCTGTGCGAACTCCTCGTCACTGGCAGCTTTGGCAAACATGCCTTTGGGTTCCTCGCGCATGGCAGAGGCATCCAGCAGTGTGGTGACGCGCATCTCCCCCAGCTGGAAACTGCGGGCCTGTGCAGCAGGCGGTGTTGGAGATGCGGCTGCGGCCAAGAGCGGAAGGCCGGCGGCGGCAGGCAAAGCAGCAGCGCCGGTCAGCGCGGCGCGGCGGGTCAGTTTGAAGGACATAGCGCAAACCTCTTCATCAATACGGTACTGTGCACAGCCTACGGGGCGTTCAGCACACAGGATCAAAACAATTCCGTGATCCCGCATTTGCGGCTAGGCTTTCCGCATGTCCGGCAACAAAACCCGCCCCACTGGTGCCAGCGTCGGGGATTTCCTCGCCGCCGCCCCGCCCGCCAAGGCGCAGGATGCGCAGCGGCTGGAT
>CAJXHQ010000563.1 GCA_913054485.1 uncultured Paracoccaceae bacterium | reverse complement strand
GCCCGCGACGGCGACTTCCTTGCCCATGGGGCGCTTGAAGATTTCCTCCATCTCGCGGCGGAAGGCGGTCTGGCCGTCGGACAGGGCCACGAAGTCCTGCGGGCGTTTCGGGCCTGAGATGGCCGGAACAATGGTGCCCATGTCCAGATGCAGCGTGTCGGTGTAGACCGGCGCGTAATCCGCGTCGCGCCACAGGCCGTTGGCTTTTGCGTAGGCCTCGACCAGCGCGATGCGGTCCTCGTCGCGGCCGGTGGTGGTCAGGTAGCGGATGGTCTCTGCATCGATGGGGAAGAAGCCGCAGGTGGCGCCGTATTCAGGCGCCATATTGGCGATGGTGGCGCGGTCGGCCAGCGGCAGGCGGTCCAGCCCTTCGCCGTAGAATTCCACGAATTTGCCCACCACGCCCTTGGCGCGCAGCATCTCCACCACTTTCAGCACCAGATCGGTGCCGGTGGTCCCCTCGACCAGATCGCCGGTCAGCTCAAAGCCGATCACCTCGGGGATCAGCATGGAGATCGGCTGGCCCAGCATCGCCGCCTCTGCTTCAATGCCGCCGACGCCCCAGCCCAGCACTGCGGCGCCGTTGACCATGGTAGTGTGGCTGTCGGTGCCGACAAGCGTATCCGGGTAGGCGACCTCTACGCCGTCCTGATCCGTGTCGGTCCAGATGGTCTGAGAGAGGTATTCCAGGTTCACCTGGTGGCAGATGCCGGTGCCCGGCGGCACCACGCGGAAGTTGTCGAAGGCGGTCTGGCCCCACTTCAGGAAAGTATAGCGCTCCATATTGCGCTCATATTCGCGGTCCACATTCATCTGGAAGGCGCGCGGGTTGCCGAACTCGTCGATCATCACCGAGTGGTCGATGACCAGATCCACCGGGACCTGCGGGTTGATCTTGGCGGCAGAGCCCTTCAGGCCGACGATGCCGTCGCGCATGGCGGCAAGGTCAACAACCGCCGGCACGCCGGTGAAATCCTGCATCAGCACGCGGGCCGGGCGGTAGGCGATCTCGCGCGGGTTCTGGCCGCCATTTGCGCCCCATTCGGCAAAGGCCCGTATGTCATCGGTGGAGACCGAGAAATCGCCGTCCTCGAAGCGCAGCATGTTTTCCAGAACCACTTTCAGCGCAGCCGGAAGGCGGGAGAAATCGCCCAGCCCGGCCTCGGTGGCGGCATCAATGGAATAATAGGAAATGGATTTGCCCTGGACATCCAATGTGCGGCGGGTCTTCGCGGTGTCCTGACCGGTGGTGATAGGCATATGTTGGCCTCCCTCTGAAATGACTGCGGGATATTGCTAAGGGATATCTGGCGCAGGACGGGCGGCGTTTCAACAGTTTGGGCGTTCTGTTCAGTGAAACTGCAGTGTGCTGCCCGTTGATGCCCGCTCGCGCGGCTCTCAAGAATGATTGATTGGCATTGACCGGGGCGGGCGTTTAGACCGGAAGGGCAACAACTTACGGGACTGAACGACGATGAAGCGCCTGACCGCCCTTGCCGCTGCCCTTTGGATGAGCCTGCCTGCCGCGCCGGTGCAGGCCGGGCCGGTGGTGGTGGAGCTGTTCACCTCGCAGGGCTGTTCTTCCTGCCCGCCTGCGGATGCGATCCTGCACAAACTGGCCAAACGCGATGACGTTCTGCCGCTGGCACTGCATGTGGACTACTGGGATTATATCGGCTGGAAGGACCAGTTCGCGGATCCGGCACATACGCAACGGCAGAAGGGGTATGCGGCCGCCGGCGGGCGCAACATGATCTATACGCCGCAGATGATCGTTATGGGGCAGGACAGCATTGTCGGCGCCGATGCGATCGCAGTGATGGACACGGTCGAAAAACACCGGGCCGCAGAACCGCCGGTGCAGATTTCCCTGCAGCGCAGCGGAGAAAATCTGACCATTTCCCTGCAGCCGGTGCCGGGCCGTGCCAAGGGGCCGTACCGGGTGCATCTGGTGCGGTTTGCGCCGCTCAAACAGGTGGAGATCACCCGCGGGGAGCTTGCCGGCCGCCGGCTCGGCTATGCTAATGTGGTGGAGGAGTGGCGCCATCTGGGCGAGTGGAAAGCCACCGAAGACTACAGCCTCACGCTGCCGCTGAAAGGCAGCCGGCCGACTGCGGTTCTGGTGCAACAGCCCGGCCATGGGCCGATCGTGGCTGCGGCTAAGGCTGACTAGCCGGCGCTTTCCGAGCCCGGCTCCGGGCTTGGCACCGGGTAGGCCGCGCCGCCTTTCCAGCGGCGGTGGATCCAGAACCACTGGCCCATGTTCTTACGGATCAGAGTTTCCAGACCGTCGCAGATCTCCTGAGTCATGGTCATCCGGTCGGTATGCGCTATCTCGGGCAGCATCTCGATCCTGAAATCCAGGCCGTTTTCCTGCCGCAGGCCGTAGACCGGGATCAGTGCTGCATTGTGTTTCAGAGCCATTTCCGCCGGCACGGTAGAGGTCTTGGCCGGCTGGCCGAAGAAATTGATCAGTTCGCCGCCCGACACATGCAGATCAGCAACAATAGCAACGATCCCGCCGCCCTTCAGGTGGCGCACCAGTTCGACCATGCCGCGGCGGCCCTGTTCGAACATCGGCGTGCCGACGGCTGACATTCTGCGCACGTAATGGGAGTTGAAATAAGGGTTGGCCATGCGCCGGTAGAGCGCGCCCATTTTGAAGCCACGGGAGATCAGATTGGCGCGGGCGGCGTCGTAATTGCCGAAA
>CAJXHQ010000562.1 GCA_913054485.1 uncultured Paracoccaceae bacterium | reverse complement strand
GTCTTGCGACAACAAAGGTCCCGCGGGGGAAAGTCATCTGCTGCAGGTCGGGAGCACCGGACTGTTTGAGGTCAAATGTGAGATTCAGCCGCTGGCTCAGCTCTGCGGCATAGGCATTCAAGCACCTGACGGCCATGTCGGACGCATAATCGGCTTCTTCAAAAACGATGTCTTCCCGCGACAATGCGATGGTAACAACATCCATGGCGTCCAGCAGGCGGCGCGCATTCTTGTGCCGGGCCAGTATGCCGGCGGCCCGTTCATTGGACAGGCTTTCGTAGACATCGAATTCCTCCCGGCCTTTTGCCGTCAGGCGTGCGATGCGGCCCCGGCGGTCGTCCGGGTTCTGTGCCGTTTCGATCAGGTCTTCCGCCTCAAGGCTGCGCAGCAAACGGCTCAGCAGCCCGGTGTCCAGCTTCAGAAGAGCACGAATTTCCGACACATTGCTATAACCAAGGCCCATGGCATTCAGAACACGCGCCGCGCCCAGCGGCCGCCCCCGGTCCAGAAAAGAATCCTCAAGGGCGCCAACCTCAACAGCGACTGACCGGCTGAAGTTCCGAATGCGGGAAATCTGATCACTTTGCATTTGCCTGACTTTAGTCAGCTAAATTTGCAATTCAAGCGGAAAGCGGCGTGCCGCTGGCGTTCAGGGGCCGTCCGCAGCACAGACGCGGGCGGCCCCTGCGTTCGGATTTTGCTTTTACAGACCTTAGTCTTGATCGCGGGGCCTCTCCTCCGCTTAGATGAGGAGGGAGGGGCACGATGGGGATATCCCGGCAGCACATCAAGGGGCTATACGAGGGCCGCCACGGTCAGGCGGTGCGTTTCCGCTATGTGCTGATCCTGTTTGATGCATTGACGATCCTGTTCTTTATCGCCACAGCGCATCTGCCGCATGGCCCGGTACTGACCGCACTCAGCCAGGCGGCTGGGGTGATCATCCTGCTGGATCTGGGGGCGCGGCTTTGGGTGGCGGATGACCGGCGCTGGCTGTTCTGGCGGCTTTACACGCTGGCTGACATCGTGGTGCTGGCTTCGCTTCTGCTGGACCCCTTCATGACCGGCAATATCGCCTTTCTGCGGATCCTGCGCGGGCTCCGGCTGATCCACTCCTACCATTTGCTGCGCGACCTGCGCCGTGACAGCCGGTTTTTCCGGAAACATGAGGACGCGGTGATCGCTCTGATCAACCTCCTGGTCTTTGTCTTCGTCACTGCGGCCTCTGTGCTGGTGTTCTTCATAGGCAGCGGCACATCCGAGACTCCCTATATCGACGCGATCTACTTCACGGTGGCGACGCTCACGACCACGGGATTCGGGGACATCACTCTGCAGACGCCTTCGGGCAAGCTGTTCTCGGTTTTTGTGATGGTGGTGGGTGTGGCGCTTTTCGTGCGGCTGGCGCAGGCGCTGTTCCAGCCGGTGAAGGTGAAAATCGCCTGCCGCCAATGCGGGCTGATGCTGCATGACCCGGACGCGGTGCACTGCAAGCACTGCGGCGCGGTGATCAATATTCCCACCGGCGGCGCGGATTGAGACGGGTCAGAGCGCCATCAGCAGGGCCAGCAGTGCCGCGGTTTCGCCCAGCTGCTGAGTGGCCCCCAGCACATCACCGGTCTGCCCGCCGATCTTGCCCCGCGCCACAGCCGCCATCCCGGCCGCTGCCAGGGCGGTTGCGGCTATGGCGGCAAACCCGGCCGCCCCTGCAAACAGCAGCGCGCAGGCGGCGCCCAGCACCGCGGCGGCAAGCGCCGCGCCAACGGCAGGCCGGCCCACCGATTGCGACAGGCCGGTCTGCCGGGCGTTGGGCATCCGGGCCATCAGCACCGCCATCGGCGCGCGGCTGAGCGCCGCAACCCCGGCAAGTGCCCAGATCCCGCCGGCACCGATCAGCGCCGTCAGCGCGCTCCAGCGCAGGATCAGGATCAGCACCAGGGCCAGCACGCCGTAGGCGCCGATGCGGCTGTCCTTCATGATTTCCAGGCGGCGTTCGCGGGTGAACCCGCCCCAGAATCCGTCGGCCACATCTGCCAGCCCGTCCTCATGCATGGCGCCAGTCAGCAGAACTTGGACCGTCATAACCAGCCCTGCGGCCGGTCCCGCGGGCAGGCCAGCCGCCAGCGCCAGCGCCCCCAGCACGCAGGCCGGCAGCGCCACTGCGAGCCCCGCCAGCGGATAGGCCCAGGCCGCTTTGGCCTGCCGCGCAAAGGCGCTGTCGGGCAGCCGCGGCAGCGGCAGCCGGGTCAGCAGCACCAGCGCGAGCAATATGTCGCGCAACCTCATGTCGCTTTTGGTCAATTCGGGGCCTCTTGCGGGTGGCGCGGCGCGGGTCCGGCGGTCTAAACAGGGTGAACCCGGTTTAACCGCCCTGACTGACCTGATGCAATGAGGCTCCCACGATGCTGCCCGCCTTTTCCAACCCCGACCAGTTCCGCGCTCTCCTGAAGGAAACCCCCGCGGCCGATCAGACCGCGCTTGCCGCCGCAGCCGAGCGTAACGGCCAGCTGACCAAACCGCCCGGCGCGCTGGCCCGGCTGGAGGATCTTGCGATCTGGTACGGCGGCTGGCGCGGCACCGGCAAGCCGGCGGTTAAATCCCCGCAGGTGGTTGTCTTTGCCGGCAATCATGGCGTGGCTGCGCAGGGTGTTTCTGCCTTTCCGCCGGAAGTCACGGGCCAGATCGTCGCCAATTTTGAGCACGGCGGTGCG
>CAJXHQ010000561.1 GCA_913054485.1 uncultured Paracoccaceae bacterium | reverse complement strand
AGAAGGGCAATAGCGCCGAGCGCAGCAAGAAGGCGGATCATGTGAAAGTCCCGGTCATTAAAACATCGTCAGCGCAGTTAGCCGCAGCGCGGGTGCCGGGTAAAGACACAGCTGCGCCAGCCCCCGCGCCGGTGGCGGGGGGGGCACATGGGATCACTTGAACTTGTAGTTCCGCGGGAAGCCGTGCGGCGGGCGCTTACCGATACCTGCACGCTTGCCCAGCCATTGGCCGAGATCCGCTTCGTGGCAGGTCTTGCCGCCGCTCATTTCCCACTTCAGCCCATCATCCCAGTTGAAGGTTGTGATGTCGGAAAGGCCGCCGTCCAGTTCCAGCGCGCCCTGTTTGCCGCGCGCCATGTTGTACTTCTGCAGCCGCACGCCCTTGCCGCGGGTGAGTTCGGGCATTTCCTCGGCCGAGAAGACCAGGAACTTGCCGTTTTCAGACACCACCGCCACGTGATCACCCGCGACAGGGATGCAGATTTTGGCCACATCGCCATCCTTGACGTTCAGCACCTGCTTGCCGCTGCGGGTCTGGGCGACAATTTCCTTCTCGGCGCAGACAAAGCCGTTGCCGGCATCTGAGGCCACCAGCAGCTTGCCTTCGGGGTTATGGATCAGCAGGTCCACGATTTCTGCCTCGTTGGGCAGGTCCACAATTAGGCGCAGCGGTTCACCCATGCCGCGCCCGCCGGGCAGATTGGCCGCCGACAGCGTGTAAAAGCGCCCGTTAGAGCCGAAGACCAGCAGCCGGTCGGTGGTTTCAGCATGGAAGATGAAGCGCGCCTCGTCGCCGTCCTTGAACTTCAGCTCGCGGTTCAGGTCGATATGGCCGGTCATCGCGCGGATCCAGCCCATTTTTGAGCAGACCACGGTGATTGGCTCACGCTCGATCATGGCTTCCAGCGGCACCTCTTCGGCTTCGCCGGCTTCGGCAAAGCGGGTGCGGCGCGCGCCGCCTTCATAGGCTTTGCCGAACTTCTTTTTGGTCTCGCGCAGCTGCTCGGTGATGTTCTCCCATTGCAGCGGCTCCGAGGCCAGCAATTCGGCCAGACCTTTGCGCTCCTCACGCAGCGCATCGCGCTCGCGGGTCAGCTCGATCTCTTCGAGGCGGCGCAATGACCGCAGGCGCATGTTGAGGATCGCTTCGGCCTGCACCTCGGTCAGCTCACCCACGCCCGCCGCCGGAGAGACATAGTCCTCTTCGCTGAAGGCGCGCGCGTGGTCCGCATCCCAGTCTTCGCGCATCAGCGCGGCCTTGGGGTCATCATCGTAGCGGATGATATCAATCACCCGGTCTAGGTTCAGGAAAGCAATGATAAAGCCTTCCAGCACTTCCAGCCGGTGGTCGATCTTGTCCATCCGGTGCTGCGAGCGGCGCTGCAGCACGTCGCGGCGGTGATCGAGGAAGGCGCGCAGCACCTCCTTCATCGAACAGACCTTCGGCGTCACCCCGTCGATCAGCACGTTCATGTTCAGGCTGAAACGTACCTCAAGATCAGAGTTGCGGTACATCATCCCCATCAGCACGTCCGGATCGACGTTCTTGGAGCGCGGCTCCAGGATGATGCGGATGTCTTCAGCCGATTCGTCACGCACATCAGCGAGGATCGGCACCTTCTTGGTCTGGATAACTTCCGCGATCTTCTCGATCAGCTTCGACTTCTGGACCTGATAGGGGATCTCGGTAACGACAATCTGCCACTGGCCGCGGCCCAGATCCTCGACCTCGTAAGCGCAGCGCAGACGGAAGGATCCGCGGCCCGTGCGGTAGGCCTGGGCGATGTTTTCCTTCGGCTCGACAATAATGCCGCCGGTGGGGAAGTCGGGTCCGGGCACGAAGTTCAGCAGCGTGTCGTCGCGGGCATCCGGCGTTTTAATCAGGTGGACGCAGGCGTCGACCAGCTCGGCAATGTTATGCGGCGGGATATTTGTCGCCATGCCCACCGCAATCCCTGCCGCGCCATTGGCAAGGATATTGGGGAAGGTCGCGGGCAGCACCGAGGGTTCGGTCAGACGGCCATCATAGTTGTCACGGAAATCAACGGCGTTTTCGTTCAGCCCATCCAGCATCGCCTCGGCGATGAAGGTCATCCGTGCTTCCGTGTAGCGCGAGGCCGCCGGGTTGTCGCCGTCAATATTGCCGAAGTTGCCCTGGCCGTCGACCAGCGGGTAGCGGACGGCAAAATCCTGCGCCAGACGCGCCATGGCATCATAGATCGCAGCGTCGCCATGCGGGTGGAAATCCCCCATGGTATCGCCTGAAATCTTCGCTGATTTCAGGAAACCGCCGTTCGAAGTCAGCCTCAGCCGGTTCATCGCATAGAGAATCCGACGGTGCACCGGCTTCAGCCCGTCGCGTGCATCGGGCAGAGCACGATGCATGATCGTGCTCAGCGCATAGGTCAGGTAGCGCTCGCCAATGGCGCGGCGCAGAGGTTCGCGGATCTCTCCCCCTTCTGGGGAATCGTCAGCGGCGGGGTCTTCTACCAGATCGTCGGTCATGGCTTGGTGATACTTGCAGCAGCGGGCGCGGTAAAGCAGGTGGCAGCTGATTTGCGGGAGGCTGTTGTTTACGGGGAGATTCCGCCGCCGCTTCCCGTTTCCGCACGCCTTTTACGCGCTATTTATGTGAGTCACCCGGCGAGCTACTGCCGGTTTCTCCGTATGTTAAGGGGTGTGCGCCGATAACCGGCGCTCATTGGGTTGAGGAGTC
>CAJXHQ010000560.1 GCA_913054485.1 uncultured Paracoccaceae bacterium | reverse complement strand
GTTCAGCTCTGGAATGCCGATGTTCGGACCGATGACGGGGATCGCGATGATGAAAGAACCGACGGTGTAGCCATCTGCCGGCGCGTTTGCCACTTCGATGGCACCGGGGAACGGACCGCCGCCGCCGCAGGGCTTGTTCACGACCGCTGCCGCAACGCCGTATTCCTTCTGGAATTCATCCGCGATCAAGCGGGTCAGCACGTCCTCCAGGTCACCCGGAGGCCACGGAACAACAAAGCTCACGGGCTTTTCAGGGTACTCTGCCTGTGCGGAAACAGCGCTGACAGCGATCGCTGCGCTGGCCAGAGCGCCTTTCAGGATGGTCTTGATTTTCATGTGGTCCTCCCAGACTGGACACGGGTTGCGGTTCAATTAACGAACCGATGGTTCAAAAACAGATTGACAGCTATGGCCGCAATCTGTCAACAAAAATGCATAAACGGTGCGTGATTTCCTGATCCTCCAGAAAGGCACGCCCACAGAAGGAGCAAGATCCGCGGAATGGGAACCGTAGCCAAAGCTTTGTCTCTGCTGAACTATTTCAGTCCCGACCAGACCGAAATCGGCCAGAGCGACCTTGCGCGCCTGTCGGGAATGAACAAGGCAACCGTCTACCGCATGATGAGCGAACTGCAGGGTGCAGGATTCGTTGAGCAGGGCGAAAACGACCGCGCCTACATGCTCGGGCCGCAGGTGCTGCACCTTGCCGCACTGCGCGAAGCCTCGGTTCCGATCCTGTCGGTCTCGCGCCGGATCCTGCGCGACCTCAGCGATGAAACCGGCGAAACCACCCATGTCTCGCTGGGGCACGAGGATCGCGTTCAGACCCTGTCGCATGCCTATTCCCCCCAGCACGCCACCCGCGTGGCGATGGATGACGCCCAGGTGGTCACCTATCACGGCACCAGTTCCGGGCTGGCCATTCTGGCCTACTCCGACCCCGATTTCATCGACACTGTCCTGTCGCGGCCGCTGACCTCACACACCTCCGAGACGATCACCGAAACAGACCGCATCCGCGCCGATCTCGACCGCTTCCGCGCCAGCGGCATGGCGCAGACTGTGGGCTCCTTCGAGCTGGAAGTGCATTCGCACGCGGTGCCGGTCTTCGGCCCTGACCAGCGCCCGATCGGCGGGCTGGCCGTGGCCGCGCCGACCTCGCGGATGACCCCGGAACTGCAGACAAAAATCCAGGACGCGCTGCGCCGCGCCGGTCAGACTCTGACCCATCGCATCGGCGGCCGCGCACCTGCCTCATACCCCCAGGAGGTTGCGGACTGACCGCCCTCCCCTCATGCCAATGGACCGCCCCTCCAGCGGCCCCCGTTCAGGAGACGACCCGATGAAAGATTCCAACTACCTCAAGGAACACAACGCCCGTTCGATGTGGCACCCGATGTCGCACCCAGCCGACAGCCTGGCCAACCCGCCGGCCATCATCACCTCGGCCCAGGGCGTGAAGATCACCGATGTGGACGGCCACGAGGTGGTGGACGGCGTCGGCGGCCTTTGGAACGTGAACCTCGGCTTTTCCTGCCAGCCGGTGAAAGACGCCATTGCCGCCCAGCTGGACGTTCTGCCCTATTACTCCACCTTCCGCGGCACCACCAACGATCAGGTGATCCAGCTCAGCGAAGAGCTGCGCGATTTCTTTGAACCCGACGGCCTCAGCCGCGCCTTCTACACCTCCGGCGGATCCGATTCGGTGGAAAGCGCCCTGCGTCTGGCGCGCCAGTACCACAAAATCCGCGGCGAGGAAGGCCGGGTGAAGTACCTGAGCCTGAAGAAGGGCTACCACGGCACCCACACCGGCGGCGCATCGGTGAACGGCAATGCCAATTTCCGCACCATGTATGAACCGCTGCTGGCAGGCTGTTTCCACGTGCCGGCCCCCTACACCTACCGCAACCCCTTCAACGAGACAGACCCCGAGCGTCTGGCCAAGCTCTGCCTGCAGGCGCTGGAAGCCGAGATCCAGTTCCAGGGTGCCGGCACCATTGCCGCCTTCATCATGGAGCCGATCCTGGGTGCCGGCGGCGTGATCCCGCCGCATGAAAGCTTCATGCCCGGCGTCCGTGAGATCTGCACCCGTCACGGCATCCTGCTGATCGCGGACGAGGTGATCACCGCTTTCGGCCGCACCGGATCCTGGTCCGGCTCGCGCCACTGGGGCGTGAAGCCCGACCTGATGGCCACCGCCAAGGCAATCACCAATGGCTACTTCCCCTTCGGCGCGGTGATGATCAGCGACCAGCTGGTCGACACGTTTGAGAAAGACGCCACCGGCAAGGCCTTCATCGGCCACGGCTACACCTACTCCGGCCACCCGGTCGGCGCCGCCGCCGCCCTGGCCTGCCTGGAAGAGACCAAACGCCTGAACGTGCCGGTAAATGCCGCCGCCCGCGGCACCCAGATCTTTGACGGGCTCAATGCGCTGAAAGACAAATACGCGCTGATCGGCGACGTGCGCGGCGGCCACGGGCTGATGACCGCCCTCGAAATGGTCTCCGACCGCACCACTAAGGCCCCGATCGACGGCGCAACCGCCGGCACGATTCAAAAGGTGGCTTACGAGAGCGGCGCCATGGTCCGGGTCAGCGGCCCGAATATCATCCTGTCGCCGCCGCTGGTGCTGAGCGAGGAGGAGGCAAACACCATCCTCTCTGCCCTGGACGCGGGTTTCGCGGCCGTCAGCTGAGCCTGGCTTTCATCTTTCCAAAAATAC
>CAJXHQ010000559.1 GCA_913054485.1 uncultured Paracoccaceae bacterium | reverse complement strand
ATTCCCGAAGGGCTGCTTTACAGCTGGTGGTCTTACCGGGCCAAGGATTGGGATGCGGCCGACAAGGGGCGGCGGCTGGATCATGTCTGGGCAACTAAGGACATCTCCGCCGCGGGTCATTCCAGCCGGGTGTTGCGCGACGCGCGGGGCTGGGAAAAACCCAGTGACCATGCGCCGGTCTTTGCGTCGTTCGACCTGTAGGCGACGCGGCGGAACAGGGGGCTCTGCCCCCGCCGCCTGCAGCGGCTCCCCCGGAGTATTTTACAAAGGTGAAGCGGATCCGGGGCGTGGCCGGTGCCAGGCGGTATAGGCTGGATCGGCGGAATGCATGTCCTGATACAGCCAGCCCATCCGGTCGACGAACCACAGTTTGGCACCGACCAGCAGCGTCAGGCCAAAGAGCAGCCATCCCGCATCCAGAGCCCAAAGGCCGTAAAGCCATGGCGGAAACCCCAGGGCTGAAGCGCCGGCCAGAGCGATGCCCCAGCGCGCATGATGGGGCGGGATAGGGATGCGGGCGCGATTGAGGAACACCCGCTCGCCAAAGGTGCCCCGTGCCGCCCAGCTTTCGGTATGGGCAGGCGGCGCAAAAGCGCGTGGATTGAGCCAGGTCCAGAGCAGCACCAGCGCCACCGCCAGCAGTGTCAGCCAGCCCAGCCAGACCCGGCTGAATATGGCCAGGCTCAGCAAGGGCAGGATCGGTATGCGGGTGTAGATGCTCAGCGGGTTGGCATGCCGTGCCCATGCGGCATCATCCATGGTCATCATGCGCTCGAAACCGGCAAAAATATCGAAGCGATTGCGGGACAAAGGCGCAACTCCTCTCTTGGTTTCTGCTGCTGCAGAATTCATATAGGGCACAAGGTCCAAGTGGAGTACAGCGATATGATGGATATTCTCGGCGGCGGGGCGGCAGAGGCCCCTTCAGATGATCTGATCAAGGACGTCAGCGAGGCGACCTTCATGCAGGATGTGGTCGAGGCCTCGATGAAGGTTCCGGTCATCGTGGACTTCTGGGCGCCCTGGTGCGGGCCGTGCAAGACTTTGGGCCCGGCGCTGGAAGCGGCGGTGACCAAGGCCAAGGGCGCGGTGACCATGGCCAAGGTCAATGTGGACGAGAACCAGATGATCGCGGGCCAGCTGCAGATTCAGTCCATCCCGACGGTTTTTGCTTTCTGGCAGGGCCAGCCGGTCGACGGCTTTCAGGGGGCTGTGCCGCCGAGTGAGATCGACGCCTTTGTGGCCCGGGTGATCGAGGCGGGCGGCGGTCAGGCTGATGGCGGTCTGGCGGACGCGCTGGCTGCGGCCGAAGAAATGCTGACGGAGGGCGCGGTGTCTGATGCGGCCCAGACCTTTGCCGCGATCCTGGGCGAGGACGGCAACAGCGCCGCGGCCTACGGCGGGCTGGCACGCTGCCATATTGCACAGGACGATCTGGATCAGGCAGAGGCTGTGCTGAACGGCGCGCCGGCCGAGATTTCCGAAGCTCCCGAAATTGAAGCCGTGCGTGCCCAGATCGAGCTGGCGCGCCAGGCGGAAAACGCGGGCCCGGTTGCGGAGCTGCGCGCCATTGTGGACGCCGAACCCGGCAACCATCAGGCGCGCTTTGATCTGGCACAGGCGCTGCACGCAGCTGAGGATGCCGGGGCCGCGGTGGATGAGCTGCTGGAGCTGTTCCGCCGTGACCGGGAGTGGAACGAGGGTGCGGCCAAGGCGCAGCTCTTCACCATTTTTGAGGCGTTGCAGCCCAATGATCCGGTGGTGCTGAACGGGCGGCGCAAGCTGAGCTCGCTGATATTTGCCTGATCCGCAGCGCGGGCTAGAGTAAGGGCCATGATCCAAGCCGCCGATCTGCCGGATGTCATCCCTGTTTTCCCCCTGCCCGGGGCGCTTCTGCTGCCGCGTTCGCGGCTGCCGCTGCATATTTTTGAGCCGCGCTACCTGCAGATGCTGGAAGATACGCTGAAGACGCCGCAGCGGCTGATCGGCATGGTGCAGCCCCTGCCGGGTCCGGAGGATCAGGAGGTGCTGCATACCATCGGCTGCGCCGGACGGGTGACGCAGTTTTCCGAAACCGAGGACGGGCGCTATCTGATCACGCTGTCCGGCGTGTCGCGGTTCCGCATCGCTGAGGAGGCAAACGGCTTTGCCCCCTACCGCCGCTGCAGGGCGAATTGGGACAGCTTTCACAGGGATCTGGGACGATCGGAAACCGATGCCGGGTTCGACCGGCCGGCCTTTCTGGATCTGCTGGACCGGTTCTTTGCCGCCCGCAGCCTGTCGACCGATTGGGAGGCGCTGAAGGATGCCGAGGATGAGATGCTGATCAATTCATTGTCGATGCTGCTGGAATTTGACTGCGAGGACCGGCAGGCCTTGCTGGAGGCACCCAGTCTTGAGACAAGGCGGGAAACCCTGGTGACACTGATGGAATTCGCCCTGCGCGGCGGAACAAATGAGGAGATTCTGCAATGAGCCCGACCCAGCCGGATCACCCGCCTTTTGACCGCCGTATGCTGGAGGCGCTGGTTTGCCCAGCGACACAGACGGTTCTGGAATATGATGCCGAGGCGCAGGAGCTGATCTCGCGCGCAGGCAACCTCGCTTTCCCGATCCGCAATGGCATCCCGGTGATGCTGGAGGACGAGGCGCGCATTCTCGAGTGACAGCGCCGCGGGGCGGGGGGCTCCCGCCTGATCGTCCGCATCTTCGATGCCTCCTCTCCGTTGGGCCGGGCGCC
>CAJXHQ010000558.1 GCA_913054485.1 uncultured Paracoccaceae bacterium | reverse complement strand
CGTCATGGGTCATGGTGGCGCCGGGGCTTTGCTCGCCGTCGCGCAGGGTGGTGTCGAAAATAACGACGCGGTCTTTGTCGGAAGAAGTCATATCGGGTGCTTTCTTGTCTGTCCTAAGTCCATCAATGGCGCGCAAGCGTCCTCCTCTGAGCGGGCGCGCCGGAATGGCACGCTCAGAGGCGGATTAGGATCAGTAGGCCGCGCAGAGCCGCGCTGCGGGCAGCAGCGTCAGCAAAAGGGATATGGGCGCGGGTGATCATGGGCGGGATTTATACATGGGCAGCGGCGAATGGAAAGCCCTCATTCACCAGAATCTTGATGGGCTCGGATCAAGTCCCGCAGCTGGTCCAACAGTGGTGGAATGTCTTCGGGCAGGGACTGGCAGAAGCCGATCAGCAGCCCGCGCATCACGCCGTCAGGGTCAAAGGCAGAGAGCGGCTTGATGCCGATCCCGTGATTTTCTGCCGCTTTGGCAAGAGCCGTGTCATCCGTGCCCCCGGGCAGGTGAAAGGCGATCTGCATGCCGGCTTCATGGCGCTGGAAATGGCCCAGATGGTCGGGCCAGCCTGCAATCGTATCGGCCGCCGCCTTGTAGCGCTGCGCGTAAAGCCGCCGGGCACGGCGGATGTGGCGATCATATTGGCCTGAGGCCATGAACTCTGCCATCGGGCGCTGGGCAGAGACCGGAGCGCCACCCGAGGGGTGCCGCATGGCGGCACGGAACTGTGGCACCAGTGCCCTGGGCAGGATCAGGTAGCCCAGCCGCAGCGCGTGGCTGAAGGTTTTCGAGAAAGTGCCCACATAGATGCAGCGCCCGGCCTCGTCCAGCGCGGCCATAGCCGGCACGGGCCGGCCGGCGTAGCGGAACTCGCTGTCAAAATCATCCTCGATGACCCAGCCGCCGTTTTCCTCGGCCGCACGCAGGAAGGCCTGGCGCGCCGGCACCGGCAATGTGCCGCCCAGCGGAAACTGGTGCGAGGGCGTCAATACGGTGACGCTGGCAGGGTCCCCGGCCGGCGCGTAGCCCTGCGATCCCGGGCGGAGCCATTGCGGCGACCAGCCGCGCTGGCGGAGCTTGCGGAACAGCGGGTCATAGCCCGGTGCCTCCAGCGCGACGCGGCCGTCCCGGATCAGCAGTGACATGGCCATGTCCAGCGCCTCACTGGCGCCATTGGTGACGATCACCTGTTCCGCGCTGGCGGTGATGCCGCGCCAGCGCCCCGCGTAGGCGGCAATCTCGGCGCGTAAGGCGGGATCGCCAAAGGGGTCTTCCAGAAAGACCAGTGCCTTTGGAGCGCTGCGTGCCACCCGTGCGACGCATCGCGCCCAGGGCAGGGTGGGAAAAACCTCCGGGTCCGCCTTGCCCGGTTCCAGGTGCAATATGCGGGCCGGGGCGGGGTCCGGTGCACCGGCCGCGGGGGCGGCGGGCGGAGAAATCGGGGCGACGTCACAGACAAAGACACCCGCGCCGCGCCGTGCCTCAAGATAGCCTTCGGCGGTGAGCTGGTCATAAGCGGCAACCACGGTGGTGCGTGCCACGCCCAGATCCTGCGCCAGCGCGCGTGATGCGGGCAGGCGTTCACCGGCCATCAGCGTGCCATCACCGATCTGCGCCCTGAGCCGGGCGCTGATCTGCTGATAGCGGGGCGTGCCGTCGTCGGCGGCGATCAAAGGGCGGGCCATCCTGCGTGATCCTGCTGAATTGGACTGTGAAAAGAGTTAAAAAGTGGAGCTTAATCACACGCCATTCCGGCGCTACCTGTCAAGCCAGAACCAGTCACAGATGCACGGGGGCCAGCCGGATGAGCCAGGACCAGATGAATGAACTGAAAACCGATCGCAGTCGGCTGCGCCGGGCGCATGAGCGCGGTGCCTATGATCGTGAAAGCCTGCATGCGGTGCTGGATGCGATGCCGCTGGGGCATATTTCCTATGTGATCGATGGCAAGCCCTCGCAACTTCCGACCCTGCAGTGGCGCAGGGGCGAATATATCTATTGGCATGGATCGTCGGCCAGCCGGGCATTGCGCGCGATGGAGGGCAAGGACGTCTGCCTGAGCGTCACCATGATGGATGCCTATGTGCTGGGGCGTTCGGCGATGCACCACTCTGCCAATTTCCGCTCGGCCATGGTGTTCGGTGTTGCCGAGAAGGTGACGGATGAGGCGGCCAAGGCGGCCAGCCTCAAGGCCATGGTGGATCACATCCTGCCCGGCCGCTGGGATCATCTGCGCCCGATGCAGGATCAGGAGCTGAAGGCCACGGCTGTCATGCGGATGCCGCTAGCCGAGGCTTCAGCGAAGGTTCGCGCTGGCGGACCGAAGGACGATGAGCCGGATTATGACCTGCCGATCTGGGCGGGGGTTGTGCCGATGCAAACGGTTTTGCGCGCCGCGGTGCCGGATGACCGTAACCTGGCCGGTCTTGAAGTGCCCGACCACCTGAGCCGAATTCGGATCGGGTGACTGTGGTCTGAGTGCAAACGTGAATCCGGCGGGGCTGCCGTAAAATGCGGTGATTCCGCTTGCTTTATTAATAAATTGAGAGGCTGCGCCTGTTCAGGATTCGGATGTCGATCCCCCATGTTCGACGTCAGTTTATCAATTGGAGCAAAGTAATGAGTATCAGACGATCCAAGGCTCTGTGCCGGCTTTTCCCGCTGGCCTTTTTGACGGCCTTCGCAGCCCCGGCCGCCAGTGCAACGCTGCAGGACGGCAGTGGTCAGGTGCTGCGTCCGTGTATT
>CAJXHQ010000557.1 GCA_913054485.1 uncultured Paracoccaceae bacterium | reverse complement strand
GAAGCCAAAGACGTCCAGGGCCGCGATGTCTATCACACCAATGTCCTGATGGGCATCGGCACCGACTACGCGCTGATCGGCCTCGACATGATCTCTGATCCGGCCCGCCGCGCCACCGTCGCGCGGCGGCTGGAAGAAAGCGGCCGCGAGGTGATCGCGCTCAGCCAGGCCCAGATCGAAAGTTTTGCGGGCAACGCCATTGAACTGACCGGTCACGCCCGCCTGCTCGCCCTCTCGGCAAAGGCGCTGGAAGCCCTGTCGCCGGCCCAGATCACAACAATCGAAAAATCGGCAGCGCCCCTGCCGCTCACCATTCCCACCATCGAGACCGCCGGCGGATCGGTGCGCTGCATGATCGCAGGCATCCACCTCTCCCCGCGCGAAAGGAGCCACATATGACCCTGCCCTCCGACAAGGCCCTCGTCCCCTTCGTCAGCGTCGACAACATGATGCGCCTGATCCATCACATCGGCATCGAGGACATGCTGCGCGACCTCGCCGCCTATATTGAAGATGACTTCAAACGCTGGGAACAGTTCGACAAGACGCCGCGCGTGGCCAGCCACTCAGATGTCGGCGTGATTGAGCTGATGCCCACATCCGACGGGGAGGCTTACGGGTTCAAATATGTAAACGGCCACCCGAAGAACACCTCGGAAGGGCTTCAGACTGTTACGGCTTTTGGCCTTCTGGCCGATGTCTACACCGGCTACCCGGTGCTCCTGACAGAGATGACAATCCTCACCGCACTGCGCACCGCGGCAACCTCGGCCATGGTGGCAAAACACCTTGCTCCTAAGGGTGCGGACACCATGGCGATGATCGGCAACGGCGCCCAGTCCGAATTCCAAAGCCTCGCCATGAAGGCGATCTGCGGCCTGAAATCCGTGCGGCTTTACGACAAGGATCCGGCCGCCACCTCCAAATGCGCCGCGAACCTCGCAGGCACCGGCCTCAAAGTGGTCTCCTGCAAGACACCGGAAGAGGCCATCGAGGGCGCGCAGATCCTCACCACCTGCACCGCCGACAAACAATATGCCACGATCCTCAGCGACAACATGGTCGGCGCAGGTGTCCACATCAACGCCATCGGCGGCGACTGCCCCGGCAAGACCGAGCTGGCCAAGGGCATCCTGGACCGGTCAGAGGTCTTCGTGGAATTCCCGCCGCAGACCCGCATCGAGGGCGAGATCCAGCAGATGGGAGAGGACTTCCCGGTCACCGAAATGTGGCAGGTGATCACCGGTGAGAAACAGGGCCGCACAGACGCCCGCCAGATCACCCTTTTTGACAGCGTCGGCTTTGCGATCGAGGATTTCTCGGCTCTGCGCTACATCCGCGACCGCATCAAGGGCACCGGGTTCTTCTTCGAACTCGACATGCTCGCCGACCCGGATGACCCGCGCGACCTCTTCGGCATGGTCGGCCGCGCCAAGACCTGACCCCGGACAGGCGGCCCGCCAAACGAGGCCGCCGCGTTCCGGCCCGCCCTGCCCCGCACCGTTCGCCAGGGGATCTGCAACCGGCTGCCGCAAGGCAGAGGCGGCAGGGCGGGCCGGACACTCACCCCTTATCCGCTGCTGCTTCGGAGCCGTCCCCGTCTGGCTCCGCTGCGCCGGGCGGCAGACGGCAGCGCAAGCCAATCCGCCGAGGGGCCCCGCCGCAGGCGGGGAGACGGTCTGATTTGCTTGCGCCGGCGGATGGCGTCAGGCAGGCAAGGTTCAGACGGGGACGGATCTGAAGCTGCTGCTTTGGTGGGTTCTTTGACCTTTTTCACTCCAAACAAACCTGCGCGCGCCGGCACGGCGCGCTCCGCTGAACAGCGATCAGGCGTCCAGTTCCGCGTCCCAGTAGAGGTAGTCCATCCAGCTATCGTGCAGATGGTTCGGCGGGAATTTCCGGCCAGTATTGCGCAGCTCTTCCGCGCCCGGCTGGCGCGGCGGCTTGCGCAGATGCATGCCGGCCCGGTGCAGCGGTTTGGAGCCTTTTTTCAGGTTGCAGGGGCTGCAGGCCGCCACGACATTTTCCCAGCTGGTCACCCCTCCGGCGGCGCGCGGCACCACATGGTCAAAGGTCAGATCACCGCGCGATCCGCAATACTGGCAGCAGAACTCATCCCGCAAAAACAAATTAAAGCGCGTGAAGGCCACGCGCTTTCTGGGAGAGACATAATCCTTCAGCACCACAACCGAGGGTATTCGGATTTCAGTCGAGGGGCTGCGCACCACCTCATCATATTCCGCTACGATATCAACCCGGTCCAGCCAGGCGGCCTTGATCGCCTCCTGCCAGGGCCAGAGCGACAGCGGGTAGTAGGATAAGGGGCGGTAATCCGCGTTCAGCACCAGTGCCGGGTGCTGTTTCAGCGCACCGGGTTCCCGTACAAATTCTGTCCTGAAGTCGCCATCCATGATCTACGTCTTCCTCGCCCTGTCTGCCTGTCCGCGGCACCAGAGCGGGGAACCCGCCCCGGCATGATTTAACTATATATCGTGGTCAGAGCCTGACAAGTGCTCATTTGCCACAATATCTCGGGATCGTGATAGGATGATTCCGTAACGCGGGCGTGACAGTTATCCACAAGCACGCCCTTGCCAGCCGCCGTCCTCCCGCGTAAGCGCTTGCCCCATGACACGCCTGATCCGCTTCAACAAACCCTTCGACGTGCTGCCCCAGTTCACGGACCGCGGCACCGAAGGCACGGCGCGCCGCACCCTGTCGGATTTCATTGCAGCCCCGGGGCTTTACCCGGCC
>CAJXHQ010000556.1 GCA_913054485.1 uncultured Paracoccaceae bacterium | reverse complement strand
CGACATCAGCTTCGGTCTGGGCATTGCGCTGGAAAAGGACATCAGCTGGTTCGCCGAAGAGCTGAAGCTTTATAACGCGATGGTTGTCTGCCTCTGTGTCTCCTACACCTTTGTGCAGGGCGGCCATGTGCGGGTGGACCTGATCTATTCCGGCATCAGCTTCCGCGCCAAGCGGGTGGTGGACATGCTGGGCTCGCTTCTGTTCATGATGCCCGCCGCGGTGCTGACCTGGATGTATGGCTGGTTCTTCCTGTGGCGTCACCTGATCGTGCCGAAACCCTCCGCCTCCGACACGCTGGAGCGGCTGGTGATGAAGGCCCGCGCCCTGCGCTGGAACATCGAGACCGTCAGCTTCAGCCCCAATGGGTTCAACGGGTACTTCCTGTTCAAGATCCTGCTGGTCACCTTTGCAGCACTGGTCTTCCTGCACGCCATCGCCTTCTTCTACCGCTCCTTCCTGGAGTTCGTCGAAGGCCAGGGCAGTGAAAACAAATACCTCGACAAGGACAGCCTTGGAAAAGGTGAAGAAGCCTATGAAGGCGTCCACTAAACTAAGGGGCAGGAATAATGCTATTTGGACTTGATGGCGTCGAAGTCGGCCTGATCATCGTGTTTCTCTGCCTCTTCGGGGGCATTCTCTCCGGCTTTCCGGTGGCCTTTGCCATCGGCGGGGCGGGTATCATCTCCTTCGGGATCATTGCCTCGCTGGACAGCGCAGGCATCCTCATTCACCACGCAATCGACACCTCGTCGCAGGTCTACCGCGACCTGATCAATACCGGGGTCAAACCCGATACGGTGTCGGTGTTCCGGTACCCCGAACTGCCAACCATTGCGCAGCCGGTGTTCGACCGCGGCTGGGAAGTGGCGCTGGACCGCAATATCTCGTTCATTGTGAACCGGATGAACGAACGGGTTCTGGCCGGAGCCTCGATCGAGACGCTGCTGGCGGTGCTGATGTTCGTGCTGATGGGCATCACGCTGGAGCGCTCCAAGATTGCCGATGACCTCTTGACCACCATGGCGCGGGTCTTCGGCCCGCTGCCCGGCGGTCTGGCTGTGTCCATCGTGGTTGTGGGCGCCTTCCTGGCGGCCTCCACCGGCATCGTTGGTGCCACCGTGGTCACCATGGGCCTCCTGGCGCTGCCGACCATGCTGCGCAACAACTACTCGCCCGAGCTGGCAACCGGTGTGATTGCGGCCTCCGGCACGCTGGGTCAGATCATTCCGCCCTCTATCGTGATTGTTCTTTTGGGCACGCTGGCGGGGGATCTCTACTCAACCGCGCAGGAAGCCCGCGCACAGACTGCTGGCTGTTCGGATGCGCTGACCTACTTGGGTGAGCCCGCCGTGGTTTCGGTCGGGACGCTGTTTCAGGCGGCCTTGCTGCCGGGGATCATGCTGGCGCTGCTCTATGCACTTTACGCCTTTGGCTATGCGGTGCTGAACCCGCATAAAGCGCCGGCCGTTGCCATGGGCAGCAGCACCGGAGAGCCGATCACCCGCACGGAAGGCCTGACCTGGTTCCTCGGCGTGCCGGCGGCGATCATTGCCGGTGCCTTCCTGCTGGGGTCGGTCAATGTGATCGGCAGCCAGAACATCACCGTCTCCTCCTTCTCCGACAGCGGCGAGTCCGCCTCGCTGCGCACCACTGTGGGGGCAGAATGCCAGGCGGCGATGATCGACCTGCACGGTCAGGAGGCCTGGGACCAGGCCGTGGCCGAACAGGCCGAGATCGATGCCGCAGGCGGTGCAGCCCTGAGCCAGCGCCTGAGCGAAGAGGAAATCGCCACGGCGCGCGAAGCCAAGATTGCAGGCGCGGCCTCTATCGGCACCGGCATTGCGGTGATCGCGGTGATCCTCGGCCTGACACTGGCCGTGGGCCGCGGCGTGGCACCGTCCAAAGATGCCAAGCCGCTGATGCTGGGGGCCATCGGCCTGTTGCTGATGCTGCTGGTGGATGTCCTGGCGATCGCGCCGACCACCTCTTCGGGTGCGACGGTGCTGTGGATCGCACTGCCGCTGATGCTGGGCCTATACGGCACTGCCGAGGCTGCGGCGCGCTGTGCGAAAAACGATCTGATCCGGGTGGTCTTCCCCCCGCTGGTTCTGATCGTTGCGGTTCTTGGGCTCGATCCTGGGCGGTATCACCAACCCGACGCCCGCCGCGGCGCTGGGGGCGGGCGGTGCGATCATGCTGGCGGCCTACCGCAAGCTGCAGGATCAGGGCAGGTCGGCAAAGATCGTGCTGAACTCCACCTTTGCCGTGGTGATCTGTATTCAGGTCGGCATCAACTTCGACCTGCGGGTGAACCAGGGCGATGTGAGCGCCGAAAGCTGGATCGCTTTCTTTGTGGCTTACGGCGCCTATCTCTATGCGCTGTTCGGCCTGCTGTTCAGCTGCTGGGTGCTGTTCAAATCCGGCGTGCTGTCCCCGGTGGTGCGCGAAACCGCCAAGGTGACCTCGATGGTCTTCACCATCCTGATCGGCTCGCAGCTGCTGAACCTGGTGGTGATCTCCTTTGGCGGCGAACACTATATCCAGCAGTTCCTGAAGAGCTTCGACAACGAGCTGACGGTCTTCCTGATCGTGATGCTGGTGCTGTTCTTCCTGGGCTTCGTGCTGGACTTCCTGGAGATCATCTACATCGTGATCCCCATCGTGGGGCCGGTGATCTACGGCGGGTCTTTTGACCCCAAATGGGTGACCATTATGGTGGCGGTGAACCTGCAGACGTCGTTCCTGACGCTGCCC
>CAJXHQ010000555.1 GCA_913054485.1 uncultured Paracoccaceae bacterium | reverse complement strand
TTTACGCCGGCAATACGTGCCACGTGTCACTTTCCTTTTCGTTGCGGTTCCGTAGCTCCGGAACCTTTTTTCACAACGCTTTACCGTGGCAGTGTGGCCAGAGGGTGCAGCATTTTTGAGGTGGTCTTGCGCACAGACAGAATCTGCACGCAGGAATGATTCCCCGAAGGGATGGGCCTCAGTATGAGAGATATAGAAGATCGTCAAGCCGGGTTTTGGTTAATCCCGCAGATGCGGCCTCAGCCGCCGCAGTAGTGGAAACGGACCGGCTCCGGCTCACCGTCCCAGACCGTTACAATACCCGGTTCCTCACCGTCCATTACAACAGTGAACACCTGGGGGAAATACTGCGGGCCGGGCAGCTCGCAGTGGCCCAAGTGATCGGTGACCTTGTAGCCGTCGAAGCTGAAGGCAAGCGGCGGCTCGAAGCTGCAGAAATACTCCAGCGAGTTATAGCCGCCCTCCCAGAGGATCAGCCCGCCCTGCCCCGCAAAATCCAGCACCCCGTCCTCGCTGCCCATCACCTGCCCGCAGGCTGCGGGGTCATTGATGTAGACCGGGTCGGCAAGGGCCGGCGCGGCAAAAGTCACGGCAAGTACGGCAAGGGTGAGTTTGGTCATGTTGGCTTCCAAAAAAGAAAAGGGCCAGGTTTCCCTAGCCCTTCGTCATTAATGCTGTCTGAAGATCTCAGCCCAGGATCGCACCGATGGAGGCTTTCACCTCGTCGATCTCGGCGAGGCCGTTGACCGGGCGCAGGTCGCCCTTGGCGTAATAGTAACCGATCAGCGGAGAGGTCTTCTTATAGTATTCCATCAGGCGGGTGCGCAGCGAGTTTTCGTTGTCATCTGCGCGCCGCTTCAGCTCAGTGCTGCCGCAGTTATCGCAGGTGCCTTCAACCGCGGTCGGCTTGGTCTTGTCGTGGTAGACCTCGCCGCAGGAGCCGCAGGTGAAACGGCCGGTGATGCGGGCGACCAGCGCCTCATCGTCGACACGCATCTCGATCACGGTGTGCAGGCTTTGGCCCAGCTTGGCCAGCAGCGCCGCCAGCGCATCAGCCTGAGCCAGTGTTCGCGGGAAACCGTCGAAGATGAAACCTGCGCCCTGCTCGGCATTCAGGCGTTCTTCGATCAGGCCGATCACGATCTCATCGGTGACAAGCTGACCTGCCTCCATGATAGCTGAGACTTTCTTGCCCATGTCAGAGCCGGAAGCCTTCGCATCGCGCAGCATGTCCCCAGTGGAAAGCTGCACCATGCCGCGGGTTTCGACCAGATGGCGGGCCTGGGTGCCCTTGCCCGCACCCGGCGGGCCCAAAAGAATAATGTTCATCGGCGAGCGGGTCCCCGTTTTGCGCGTTTCTTGCCTTTGCCGCTGAGCTGGCTCTTCTCGATCAGCCCCTCATACTGGTGGGCCAGAAGATGGCTCTGGGCCTGCTGGATAGTGTCCATGGTGACCGAAACAACGATCAGCACGGAAGTCCCGCCAAAATAGAAGGGAATGGCAAACTGGCCACGCAGAATCTCCGGAAGGAGACAAACTGCCGCAAGGTATGCCGCACCAAGAACCAGAACACGGTTCACCACATACTCAAGGTATTCGGCGGTTTTCTTGCCCGGGCGGATGCCCGGAACAAAGCCGTTCTGGTTCTTCAGGTTGTTCGCCACCTCATCCGGTTTGAAAGAGACGTTGAACGTGTAGAAATAAGCGAAGAACACGATCATCGAGACGAAGAACAGCAGGTACAGCGGCTGGCCGGGTCCGAAGTTGGCCAGCAGCCAGGACATCACCGGACCGGTGCTGCCGCCCTGCGAGAAGGCCGAGATCGTGGTCGGCAGCAGCAGAAGCGAGGAGGCGAAGATCGCCGGGATCACGCCCGCCGGGTTCACCTTCACAGGCAGGTGGCTGGAGCCGCCGTCATAGACCTTCATGCCGACCTGGCGGCGCGGGTACTGGATATGGATCTTGCGCAGGGCACGTTCCATGAAGACCACGAACATGATCGTTGCTATGACCATCACGATCACCGCGATGATCACGGCCGGGCTGATGGCGCCGGAACGGCCGGAGGCGAAGAACTGCGCCAGGGCTGCCGGAACTTCTGCAATAATGCCAACAAAGATGATCAGCGAGATGCCGTTGCCGATGCCGCGGTTGGTGATCTGCTCACCCAGCCACATCAGGAACATGGTGCCACCCACCAGGGTGATCATACAGCTGAGGCGGAAATAAAGACCAACCTCATGCGCCAGGTTGCCCGATTCCAGCGAGACGGCAAGGCCATAGGCCTGCGCGGTCGCCAGCACCACGGTGCCGTAGCGGGTATACTGGTTGATCTTTTTGCGGCCCTGTTCACCTTCTTTCTTCAGCTGCTCCAGCTGCGGAACCATGGCCGTCAGGAGCTGCACGATGATCGAGGCCGAGATATAAGGCATGATGCCCAGGGCAAAGATGCCCATTCGGCCAAGCGCGCCGCCGGTGAACATGGAAACCATGCCGCCGATGCCCTGCCCTGCCTGCTCCATGAAGTCTTTCAGCGCCGCCGCATCAATACCCGGAACCGGGATGAACGTGCCCAGGCGATAGACGATCAATAGCCCAAGCGTGAACAGGATGCGGTTGCGCAGATCCGTGGCCTTGCCGAGCGCCGCCCAGCTGGTGTTGGCCGCCATTTGTTCTGCTGCTGATACCATAAGAAGGGGTCTCTTATTGCGAAACGCCGCCCAGAGCCGTTTTCCGGCTCGGGCGGCGTCTAAGGAAAAC
>CAJXHQ010000554.1 GCA_913054485.1 uncultured Paracoccaceae bacterium | reverse complement strand
TTCCTGTTCAAGGGCTGGGCCTTCTACGAGCTGAGCGGCGGGGCTGATTTCCAGCCCAAAGACACCCCCGCCGGCGATCAGACCGCCGCCATCACCCCTGCGCCTTCCGCACGCGTCACAGCCGCGTCGCTGGTGACCCGCCCGGTGATCCGCCCTGCGGATCTGACAGCCCGGAAAGCAGGCATCAAAACAGCCGCCGAACCGGTACCGCAGCAGCGGAGAATCACCGGGACTGCACCTGACGTCACCTTGGCCAATCCGGATCTTCGCACCGAAGCTGCCCTGGGCCAGATCGCCTCGCTTGGGGCCTCGCTTGCGCCCGGCGGCAGGCTCTTTGATGCAAACACCGGTGGCGCAAGCATTCAGATTGCGTCGCTGGAAGGCGGGCTGGCCGGCCTGGCAGCAGATGCGGCCATCATAGCGCCCGTCGCGGAACCAGAAATCACCGCCGCAACCCCTGCCGTCCAGGCAGAGCCTGAAAAGACGGGCCCGGACCTGCGCGAAATCACCGCCAGCGCAGTGAATTTGCGCGGCGGCCCCGGCACCGGCTACCCGGTCATCGGCCGGATGACCCGCGGTCAGCAGGTCGAGGTGCTGGCCGACACCGGCTCCGGCTGGCTGCGGCTGCGTGACCCCGGGGAAAATAAGGTTGGCTGGATTGCGGCTTCCCTGATCAGCCGGAAGGCCCCATAACAGCCCTGCGCGAACAGCAAGGGTCCGAGTCATGAAAAAATCCATCCTGATTACCGGTTGTTCCTCAGGAATCGGACTGGACGCCGCACGCGGCATGCGCGAACGCGGCTGGCGCGTCTTCGCCGGCTGCCGCCAGCAGCGCGATTGTGACCGGATGCGCGCCGAAGGCTTTGAAAGCCCGCGCATCGACTATACCGACCCCGCCAGCATCAAGGCCGGCCTCGATCAAGTGCTGGAGGCCACCGGCGGCACGCTGGATGCGCTGTTCAACAACGGGGCCCATGGCCTGCCCGGCGCGGTTGAAGACCTGCCTACCGAAGGCCTGCGCGCCATTTTCGAGGCAAATTTCTTCGGCTGGCACGAACTGACCCGGCTGGTGCTGCCGGTGATGCGCCGGCAAGGCCATGGCCGGATCGTGCAGAACTCTTCGGTTCTAGGTCTGGTCGCCTTTCCCTGGCGCGGTGCCTATGTGGCCACCAAATACGCCATCGAGGGTCTGACCGACACGCTCAGGGTTGAACTGACGGATACGGATATCCACGTGATCCTGATCGAACCCGGCCCGGTGACCTCGAAGATCCGCGAGAAATCCATCCCGCATTTTGAGCGCTTCATCGACTGGAAAAACTCGGCGCTGAAAGATCTCTACGAACGCAGCCTGCTAAAGCGGCTCTATGAAGATTCGGGCAAAGATGCGTTTGAGCTGCCGCCCTCGGCCGTCACCGCCAAGCTGGCCCAGGCCTGCGAATCGCGCCGCCCGCGGCCGCGCTACTACGTGACCACCCCCACCTATATCAGCGGCTTCCTGCGCCGGGTGCTGCCGACCCGTGCCTCAGACCGCATCCTGGCGCGGCTGCGGTAACAGAACGCAGTCGCTTTCCGGCGCGGCGCGCGTTAGACCGTGCGAAACGGACTTCCCAACGCACGAGGACACCATGGAAGCGCTTCGTATTCTGGCCCTGGTTGCTGCCGGCGCCGTGGCCATCGTTTTGCTGCTCGGCATCGGCGGCTTCGGCAAGGGCGGCGATTTCAACCGCAAATATGCCAACAAGCTGATGCGCCTGCGCCTTCTGCTGCAATTTGTTGCAGTGGTGCTGGTGCTTGCCTACGTTTACCTGCGCAGCCAGGGAGGGCAGTAACAGCATGGTCGTTCTGAACAAGATTTACACCCGAACCGGAGACAAGGGCGACACCGCGCTTGGCAACGGCGACCGCGTGGCCAAACACGCCGCCCGCGTCAACGCCTATGGCACCTCGGACGAGCTGAACGCCTTTGTCGGCGTGGCCCGGCTGGAGGCGGCAGGCGAGCCCGATGCCGCATTGGCCCGGATCCAGAACGACCTCTTCGACCTCGGCGCCGATCTTTGCCGCCCGGACATGGACAAAGACGCTGAGGCGGAGTTTCCGCCGCTGCGATTGGCCGAGGCCCAGGTGGAGCGGCTGGAAGCCGAAATCGACGTGATGAACAAGGACCTGGAGCCGCTGCGCAGCTTCATCCTGCCGGGCGGCGCGGCACTGGCGGCGCACCTGCACGTCTGCCGCACCGTGGCCCGGCGCGCCGAGAGGCTGGCCACTGAACTGGCAATGGACGAACCGGTGAACCCGGCGGCGGTGAAATACCTCAACCGTCTCAGCGACTGGTTCTTCGTCGCCGCCCGCACGGCCAACAACGGCGGCCAGGATGACGTGCTTTGGGTGCCCGGCGCGAACCGCTGACAGGCCCGGAGAACTGATTCTTCCCCGCCGTATTTTCTGCATCGCAGCACGCGGTGCTGTTTCCTATGCACAAACTTCTGCTGCGGAACCCCGCCTCTGGCCGTAAACGCGACGTCCGTTGGCCCTAACATGACGATTTTGCCCTGTTGCCCCCGGTTCTCAGCCGCTATCAACGTCGCGAGAGCATGGAGGGGAGCCGTCTCTGGGCGGCTTCTGTTTTGAAGGAGAAAACGCAGATGAAGGTCCTCGTACCTGTCAAGCGCGTGATTGACTATAACGTGAAGGTCCGCGTGAAGGCGGACGGCACCGGTGTCGATCTCGCCAATGTTAAAATGTCGATGAACCCCTTCGACGAAATCGCT
>CAJXHQ010000553.1 GCA_913054485.1 uncultured Paracoccaceae bacterium | reverse complement strand
CTTCACCCTGGGGCGCAATAATCTGCGGCATATTGAAGAGGTAATCGTCCAGATTGCTGCGCCCGATGTCCTCGCGCTCATAAGCTGTTGTTGCCGGGAAGACGATGTCAGCGCGTTTTGCCGTGGGTGTCCACCACGGCTCGTGCACGATAATGGTTTCAGGGCGCTGCCAGGCCTCGTGAAGACGGTTCAGATCCTGGTGGTGGTGGAACGGGTTGCCGCCGGCCCAATAGACAAGCCGGATATCGGGGTAGGTCTTCTGCTGGCCGTTGAACGCATAGGCCCCGCCCGGGTTGCGCAACATGTCCGCCATGCGCGCCACCGGGATCACCTCCTTGACTGCATTCTCTCCTTGCGGCAGCGCCATGCCGGACAGCTGTGTCAGCGCCTTGCCGATACTGCCAATGGCACCATAGCCATAGCCGACCCCGGCGCCCGGCATGCCGATCTGCCCCAGCATCGCCGCCAGCACCGCGGACATCCAATAAGGTTGCTCGCCATGCTGCGCGCGCTGCAGCGACCAGGCCACGGTGATCATCGTGCGGGTGGTGGAGATCCGCTCCGCCAGCTCCCGGATCGCATCGGCCGGCACGCCGGTGACCGGCGCGGCCCATTCCGGCGTTTTCGGCTGCCCGTCGCTTTCGCCCATCAGATAAGGGCGGAACCGGCCGAAGCCGGTCGTGTATTTCTCAAGGAAGGCGTGATCGGTGCGGCCCGCATCCTCGATGCACCAGGCCAGCGCCAGCATCAGCGCCGTGTCGGACGCCGGCCGTACCGGCATCCACTCGCAGCCCTCCACCGCATCGCTGCGCTGCGGGCCCACGTTGATGCAGCGGATGCCCTTGGCCGCGAAACGCGCGAACCAGCTGCCGGTCTCATGCTCGGTCATGCCGCCCATGCTGACCTGCGCGTTCTTCGGGTTGATGCCGCCGAACATCAGCAGGGTTTCGGCATGGGCCTCGATGTTCTGCCAGCTCTCCTGCGAGCTGTAGGTGTACTTCAGGAAAGGGATGCCGAAGACATGCGGCATGATCGACTGCGCACAACCGGTGGAGTAGCTAGCAAAAGACGCCACATAGCCGCCCGCCGAGTTCAGGAACCGGTGCAACTGCCCCACCGCATGGTGAAACCGCCCGGCCGAGGCCCAGCCGTAAGAGCCGCCGAAAATCGCCCCGTTGCCATGGATTTTGCGCACACGCTCGATCTCGGCGGCGGCGATATCCAGCGCCTCGTCCCAGGGCAGTTCGACAAACTCATCGCTGCCCCGCGTGGTTCCGCTGCGGGCCTCCAGCCAGCCGCGGCGGATCGAGGGCCGCAGTACCCGGCTGCGGTGATGCACCGCCTGCGGCAGGATTTCGGGGATGGCCGTAGGGTCCGGGTCCCGCGCGAAAGGACGCGCTGCGGTAATCCGCCCGTCCTTGGTTTCAACCTCAAACGCCCCCCAATGGCTGGAGGTGATGCATTTGCTGATATCCTGCGCCATGGCGGTCTCCGGAATGGGATGCACCGCCGGCGCCTGGTCCTGCGGCCTGAAATCACTATCGCAGTAGAAACACGCAAACCGCAGGCAAGGGCAAGGGCCGGCCGTGATATTGTCGGTTTCCCTAAGACCTCCCGTCCCCGCAGGTGCCGGTCACAGCCTGTGCAAAGCAGCCGCAAGCCACTAGGCGGCTTGATTCAACCCGCCTTTGCGGTGCAGCCCGGTTTCCCGCAGCATCGCCAGCCGCCGCAGCAGCGGGCCGTCGCGCCCCTTGGCAGCCTGCGCCAGTATCCGGCGCGCATCTTGTGTGAGAAGTCCACTGCAGGCTTCCAGCGCAGCAATATTGCGGTCCATCCAGCCCCGGTAGGTGCCGCCGAGCATCCACAGGAAACGGTGCACACGGGAGGCCAGGCCGGCGTTGGCTCCGATCAGATTGGCGGTGTGCTGGCGGTACAGGATCCGCGCGCCGCCGTCGTGCAGAACCGTGCCGCCAGCACCCGAAACCAGCTGGTAGAGCCACCAGTCATGCACCGCGGGAACCGGCATGCCGGGCAGAGCCCGCTGGACCAGCTCCAGCGCCGCACGGTTCAAGACCATCGTGTTACCGCCTGCAAAATTCTGCACCAAAGCGTGGGAAAACCCCAGCGGTCCCGGCACCCGGCGGGAGAGCGTCACAGTGTTGCGGGCTTCATTCCATTCCCAGCTCCGGCTGCCAATCAGCGCCGGGCCAGGCCGCACGGCCTCCAGCCGGCGGACTGCGCTTTCCAGCTTGGCCGCAAGCCAGATGTCATCCTGATCGGACAGGGCCACAAATTCCGTGCTCTCCGGGTCCACCTGCCCCAGCAAATGCAGAAAGTTTGCCGCACACCCGCGTTGCGGGCCGCGGCACAGCTGCCAGCGGGTGCTTGCCGGTGCGCTGGCGGCAAAGCGGCGGAACATCCTGCCGGTACCATCGCCGGGGCGGTCATCAGAGGCCAGTACATGAACCGGCGGCAGGCTTTGCGCCAGGTAGCTCTGCAGCTGCGCCTCAAGGTGGCGGGTACCGCCGCAGAGCGCCAGCAGAACGGTGACCCGGGCCTGGGCAGTCCGGCCGCGCCGCATCTACGCAAGCCCCCGTTTCAACGCCTTCAGGAAACCGTCCCCATATTGGACGCAGGGTTCCAGCTTGGCTTTCTCGGCCCATTCGTTCCAGGCGTTGATCATGATCTCGCCGCCGTAGGAGGCGGCCAGCCGCTCGCGGCGCAGGTCGCGCAGCCAGCGTTCGAAGGCCGCCGGGGTTCCCCCCCAGGCGACAT
>CAJXHQ010000552.1 GCA_913054485.1 uncultured Paracoccaceae bacterium | reverse complement strand
GCTGCCACAGGGAAGGTAAAGGAACAACGGGTGGTCCGCGCCAATCTGAATGTTCTGGCGCACCAGCTGCGCCTGCAATTCCGCCGCCGCGGCGCTGGCCCCGAAGAACAGCAGTTTGGAGTGTTTCTCATCCACGAAGTAGCTGGTGCGTTCGACCTCCGCTGCGGCCAGTGCCTGTGCATTCGCCTTGCGGAACCCGCCGCTGTGCAGCACCACATTGATGCCGCAGGCCCGCAGTTCCCGCTCGATCCAGGAACGTGCCGAGCGCGGCATGTGCACCTCGGCCTGGAAACCCAGCCCCTGCGCGGCCCGCCCCACTGCCAATCCCAGATTGCCGGCAGAGGCAGTCACCACCTTATAGGCCGAAAAGGCCCGCCGCGCCTCGGGTGAGGCCAGCGCCATCGGACCCTCGTCCCCGGACAGGAGCCCCAGCTTGCGGCCCAGCACCATGGCCAGCAAGGTGACCTCATAGATCGCACCCCTCACATGGGTCGATCCTGACACCTGCAGGTCATTGTCCGATTTCACAAAATAGCGCCCGGCGTCGCGCGGCATCATCCGCTCCAGCCCGGGCACTGGCAAAAGCTGTGACCGCAGCCGCCCGCGTTTCGGCTGCAGGGCCGGGAAGCAGGCGGACAGCAGCGGCGCCATCCGCACCCAGTTCTCACAGGTCTTAGCAACTTTTTCCCCCATAGCAGGCACATCCGCCCCGGCCCTCTCCAAGGGGCGCAGGTTTGGATTGGCCCACATCAGCGGACGTTTTTCCAGCAAGGCAGACTTCAAGGCAGCTTTCATAGGTTTTCCCCCTTCGCGCCAGCAGCTCACGCGTTCTGCGTTCCAATGCGGTAAAGGCTTTGGTCCCCAAATTGGTACCCGCCGGGGGGGCAAACTCGACTAAGCTCCGCGACCCTAACAGCGGAGTACACATTAATGAGTGCACACAATACATAAAGTAGGCAAGAGGCTTCCTTCCACCATATATAGGGGCATCAATTTATGTTGTTTTTGTGCAAATTCTTAACGATCACCAGGGAAATTAACCCTTTATTAAGGATCTCAGGCCGCTCGAAAAGCCCACGCCAGCCCGGCAGATCCCGGACCGGAAATTCGCATTCCTTCGCAATGTGTTGAACCGCGTTCCTGCCCAATGCGCCCGGCGCCGCCCAGGATGGCAAAGGGGCAGCATCGCAGCGCGTATGGGCCTGTCCGCCGCCAGATTCTGCGGATCGCCACTCTGCTGGGTCACAGCCTCGCACCGGCGGCCAAGCCGGCACAGGCCTACGGGCCAGGGGATTCCGGACCTGTCCGTGCGAATCGCTGCTGTCAAAACCGGGTTCAGCCAGCCTCAAACGCCGCCAGTGCCTGGCGGGCGATCACCACCCGCTGCACGTCCGACGCGCCCTCATATATGCGCAGAGCCCGGATATCACGGTACAGCTCCTCCACCTTCTGGCCGCGCCGCACCCCGTCGCCGCCGTGGAGCTGCACTGCCCGGTCGATCACCGCCTGCGCCTGATCGGTGGAGAACAGCTTGGCCAGCGCCGCTTCGCGGGTCACCCGCGCAGCTCCTGAATCCTTGGTCCAGGCCGTCCGGTAGGTCAGCAGTGCCGCCGCATCCACGTCCAGCGCCATATCGGCGATATGCCCCTGCACCATCTGCAGATCAAACAGCGGGCTGCCCTGCACCTGGCGCACAGTCACACGGGCCAAGGCCTCGTCCAGCGCGCGCCGCGCAAATCCCAGTGCCGCCGCTGCCACGGTGGATCGGAAAACATCCAGCACCGACATGGCAATCTTGAAACCCTGCCCCGGTGCACCCAGCATGGCCGAAGCCGGAATGCGGCAATCGGTGAAGCGCAGCGTCGCCAGAGGATGCGGCGCGATGGTTTCCAGCCGCTCCGCCACCTCGAAGCCCGGCAGGCCCGCTGGCAAAACAAAGGCGCTCAACCCGCGCGCGCCCGGCGCTTCGCCGGTGCGGGCAAAAAGCGTGTAGACATCAGCAATCCCGCCGTTGGAGATCCAGGTCTTCTCGCCGTTCAGGACATAATCCTCCCCGTCCCGCACCGCGGTCATGGTGGAGTTCGCCACATCCGATCCCGACTGCGGCTCTGTCCGCGCAAAGGCGGAAATCGCCTTGCCCGCCCGCGTCAGTGGCAGCCACTCCTGCTGCTGCGCTGGCGTCCCGAACAGCGAGATCGCCCCGGTGCCCAGCCCCTGCATGGCAAAGGCAAAATCCGCCAGCCCGTCGTGACGCGCCAGTGTTTCACGGATTAGGCAGAGTGTGCGCACGTCCAGCCGTTCGCCCGTCGCCGCGCCCGAATGCCGCGTCCAGCCGCCATCACCCAGCGCCGCCACAAGGGACCGGCAGGCGGCATCGGTATCGGAATGATCAATCCCGGCAAGCTCCGCCGATGCCCAGGCCTCCAGCTCATCCGCCAGCGCGCGATGATGATCTGCAAAAAACGGCCAGCTTAAAAACGTCCGGTCTGCCACGGCGCGCCTCCCCTGCTTCTTCTGTTTAAAAATATCCCCGCCGGAGGCTCCCGCAGTTTCTGCAAGCGCCGATGCCGGCAGGGGATCAATCCCCTTCGAAGATAGGCTTTTCCTTGTTCACAAAAGCCAAGTAGGCGCGCTCAAAGTCGCTGGTCTGCATGCAGATCGCCTGCGCCTGGGCCTCCGCCTCGATGGCCTGTTCGATCGACATCGACCATTCCTGCGCCAGCATGGTCTTGGTGATCATATGGCCGAAGTTCGCCCCCGCCGCGATACGCACTGCCCAGGCCTCCG
>CAJXHQ010000551.1 GCA_913054485.1 uncultured Paracoccaceae bacterium | reverse complement strand
TCAACGTGCACATGAAGGACGGCAAGGTCGCCTATATCGAAGGCAACCGCGACCACCCGGTCAACAAAGGCGTCCTCTGTGCCAAAGGCTCGGCCGGCATCATGCAGGTCAACGCCCCCTCGCGACTGAAAGCGCCGCTCAAACGAGTCGGCCCGCGCGGCTCAGGCGAATTCGAGGAAATCTCCTGGGAAGAAGCGCTGGACATGGCGGTGGGCCTCTTGGAGCCGATCCGCAAGAACAACCCGGAAAAACTGGCCTTTTTTACCGGCCGCGATCAAAGCCAGAGCTTCACCGGCTTCTGGGCACAGAACTTCGGCACCCCGAATTTCGCGGCCCACGGCGGTTTCTGCTCGGTCAACATGGCGGCGGCCGGCATCTACACCATGGGCGGCGCCTTCTGGGAATTCGGCCAGCCCGACTGGGATTATACCAAGCTGTTCCTGCTGTTTGGCGTCGCCGAGGACCATGACTCCAACCCGATCAAGGCCGGCATCGGCAAGATCAAGGGCCGCGGCGCCAAAGTGATCGGCGTCAATCCGATCCGCTCCGGCTATAACGCGGTGGCCGACGAATGGGTTGGCATCACGCCGGGCACCGACGGTCTGTTCATCCTGTCGCTGGTGCATGTGCTGATGAAGGCGGGCAAGATCGACCTGGACTACCTCAGCCGCTACACCAACGCGCCGGTGCTGGTGAACCAGGACAAATCCTCGCCCGACTACGGCCTCTTCCTGCGCGACGACCACGGCACCCCGCTGGTGATCAACCGCGCAACCGGCAAGCTGGCCCCCTACAGCATGAAGGGCGTGCGGCCCGACTTGGGCGGCGAGTTCGAACTGGACGGCGTCAAACACGTCTCGGTCTTCCAGCTGATGGCAGAACGCTACCTGGCCGATGAATACGCGCCCGAAGCGGTGGCCGAGCGCTGCGGCATCCCCGCCACCCGCATCCGCGCCATTGCCGGCGAAATCGCCCGCGTCGCCTTTGATGAGGCGTTTGAGCTGGACCGCGAATGGACCGACTTCCGCGGAGAGAAACACACCAAGATGGTCGGCCGCCCGGTTTCCTTCCACTCCATGCGCGGTGTCTCGGCCCATGCCAACGGCTTCCAGACCTGCCGGAGCCTGCACGTGCTGCAGATCCTCCTCGGCACGGTTGAGGTCCCCGGCGGTTTCCGCTTCAAACCGCCCTACCCCAAGCCGATCGAGGCGCACCCCGCCCCGCATTGCCGCGCCACACCCGACAGCCCGCTGGACGGCCCGCATCTGGGCTTTGTGCACGGGCCTGAGCATCTGGCGCTGAAGAACGACGGAAGTGCGGCGCGCATTGACAAGGCCTTCACCTGGGAAAACCCGATGAGCTCCCACGGGCTGATGCATATGGTGATTTCCAACGCCCACGCAGGCGACCCTTACAAGATCGACACGCTGTTCATGTATATGGCCAACATGTCGTGGAACTCTTCCATGAATACGTCGGGCGTGATGGAGATGCTCACCGATAAGGATGAGAACGGCGATTACGTGATCCCGAACATCATCTACTCCGATGCCTATTCCTCGGAAACGGTGGCCTATGCAGATCTGGTACTGCCCGACACCACCTATCTTGAACGCCACGACTGCATTTCGCTGCTGGACCGTCCGATCTGCGAGGCCGACGCCGCGGCGGACGCGATCCGCTGGCCGGTCATCGAACCGGATCGTGAGGTCCGCGGCTTCCAGACCGTTCTGGTGCAGCTGGCCAACAAGCTGAAGCTGCCCGGTTTCACCAATGAGGACGGCAGCGCCAAATACGAAGATTACGCCGACTATATCGTCAACCACGAGCGCAAGCCCGGCATCGGCCCGCTGGCCGGTTTCCGCGGCAACGGCGATGACGCAGGCCGCGGCCCCGTCAACCCGAACCAGCTGGAACGCTACATCGAGAACGGCGGCTTCTTTGTCGAACATATTCCGGTGGAAGCCTCCTACTACAAACCCTGGAACATGGACTACCAGGACTGGGCCGTGGGCATGGGCATCTTCGACAGCCCGCAGCCCTACCTGTTCCAGCTCTACGTGGAACCAATGCGCAAGTTCCAGCTGGCCGCCGAAGGCCACGGCGAGCGCCAGCCGCCGGACCACCTGCGCGACCGCATCAAGGAAAAGATGGACCCGCTGCCGATCTGGTACGAGACCGACCAGGAAGGCAACGAGGGCTTCACCGTCAACGCGCTAACTCAGCGCCCGATGGCGATGTATCACTCCTGGGGCACCCAGAACGCCTGGCTGCGCCAGCTGCACGGGCGCAACCCGCTCTATGTGCCCACGAAGCTGATGCAGGAACACGGTCTGAAAGACGGCGACTGGGCCAAGGTCTCTTCGCCGCACGGGGAAATCACCGTGCCGGTGATGGAGATGGCGGCACTCAACCACAACACGGTCTGGACCTGGAACGCCATCGGCAAACGAAAGGGCGCCTGGGCGCTCGAGGAAGACGCGCCCGAGGCCACCAAGGGCTTCCTGCTCAACCACCTCATTCACGAGCTGCTGCCCGCCAAGGGCGACGGCATGCGCTGGGCCAATTCCGACCCGATCACCGGCCAGGCCGCCTGGTTTGACCTGAAGGTGAAGATCGAAAAAGCCGCAGCGCCGGAAGATCTGGCCGAAAGCCAGCCCGAACTGCCGCCGATCAAATCCCCGGTCGGCACCGGCCCCAAAGAGCTGAAGTGGAAGGTCGGCAAATGACCCCCCCGCTTCTTCTGTTGAATAATATCCCGGGGGAGACGCCCGCCAGGGCGGCGGGGGC
>CAJXHQ010000550.1 GCA_913054485.1 uncultured Paracoccaceae bacterium | reverse complement strand
GATCGGCCGCGGCGAAGGCTTCGACCCTTCGGTCACTGTCGAAGGTGCTGCCACAGCGCGCGCGGTGGATGCCAAGGCGCGCGCCATCGGGCTGGACATGCCCATCACCCACACTGTTGTCGGCCTGCTTGACGGCAGCCTGACGATCACCGAGGCTGCAGCAAAACTGCTGGCCCGGCCACTGAAAGAGGAATGACATGCTGATTGCCCTGATCGCCCGTGACAAACCCGGAGCACTGCAAGTGCGGCTCGACAACCGCGCGGCGCATCTCGCCTATATCGAGGAAACCGGCTGTGTTGCCCAAGCAGGCCCGCTGCTGGACCAGGAGGGCAACATGTGCGGCTCGCTGGTGATCCTGGAGGTCGAAGACATGGCCGCCGGCGAAGCCTGGGCCGCAAATGACCCCTATGCCAAGGCAGGCCTGTTCGAGACCACGGACCTGGTGACCTGGAAGAAGGTCATCGGCTGATGGCATATTGGCTGTTCAAATCCGAACCCTCGACCTGGAGCTGGGATGACCAGGTTGCCAAGGGCGACGCGGGCGAGGAATGGGACGGCGTGCGCAACTACCAGGCGCGCAACTTCATGCGTCAGATGGCCGTGGGAGACCGCGGCTTTTTCTACCATTCGCAGAAGGAAAAATCGGTGGTCGGCATTGTTGAGGTCTGCGCCGAGGCGCACCCCGACAGCACCACCGAGGACGAGCGCTGGGACTGCGTGGACATCAGGGCGGTGCGGAGTTTCGCGCAGCCTGTGAGCCTGGATCAGATCAAGGCAGACGGGCGGCTGGACGAAATGGTGCTGGTGAAAAACTCCCGCCTTTCGGTTCAGCCGGTCACCGAAGACGAATGGAACGCGGTTTGCGCCCTGGGGCAGACAGACCCCTCCTGATCTGCCAAGCTTCCCTTAAGGAAAGCAAATTTCCAACGGAGGGGAACTATGGAAATCATCAATGTGATCGTGGCAGCGGCAGCGGCCTGGGCGATCGGATCGGTCTGGTACATGAAGCTGGCCGAGCCCTGGATGGAGGCGTCCGGCGTGCCGCGGGGGCCGGACGGCCAGCCCGAGGGCGGCATGAACCCGAAGATCTTTGCGGCGAGCTTTGTGCTGCAGATCGTCGTGGCCGGCATGATGCGGCATATGTTCGAACTGTCGGCAATCGAAGGGTTGGGCAAGGGTTTGGTCGCAGGGGCCGGCGTCGGATTGTTCTTCATCAGCCCCTGGATCTGCATCAACAATCTATATGCGATGCGACCCTTCAGGCTGACCCTGATCGACGGCGGCTATGCGACGCTGGCAACGGCCGTCATGGGGCTGGTGCTGACGCTGTTCTGAGGGAGAAATGTGAAAAAGGGAAGGTCCAAGACGGAACAGGACCTTCCCTTTCACCCCGCGTGCTCCCAATCCACCACACGCGTATATGAATTCTGATCCCGGCCATCCTAGCCTGTAACATGTGTATAACCGAGGCGTTACGCGACCGCAAAAGAATAGCCGTTACAATCTTCTGTAAATCCGCCGCGCCCCGATTCCCGTATTCGGATACTGCAGAACGCGGCCGATCAATCAGCCGTAAACGGCCTCTTTCCCGAAATGCTTGGTCAGCATGTAATAGACCACGGCGCGGTACTTGTTGCGCTCGCTCTTGCCGTAGGTCTCGACCACAGTGTTGATCGCTTCCATCAGCTCCGGCCCGTCGGCCAAGCCCAGTTTCTTGATCAGGAAATTGTTCTTCACGGTGTCCAGCTCGCTCTCCTGGCTGGAGGCCACAGTAGAGGCATCGGCGTCATAGATGGCCGGCCCGCAGCCGATTGTGACCTTGGCCAGCAGATCCATATCCGCGTCGATGCCGCATTTGTTTTTCAGATCGTCCGCATATTGCGCGATCAGGTCGTCTCTCTTGCCCATGGCGGTACATTCCCATTCACTCGTAAACACGGGGCGCAGGCGGAGGCCCGTCCCTGACATTAAAGCTAGTGGGCAAATGTGCCGGAACAAAGGGTTTTCTTAACAATATCTTTCCACGCGCCGGATCCGGGCTGCCGGGGGCTGCCATCGTCCTATGTTCAAGCGCAGGAAAGACGCCGCAGAAGGAGGGCACCCCATGCAGAAATATGTCATCGAACGGGATATTCCCAAGGTCGGAAAGATGAACGGGGACGAATTGAAGGGTGCTGCGCAGACCTCCAATGAGGCGCTGGCGAAACTGGCCCCGCGGGTGCAGTGGCAACAGTCCTATGTGGCGGAAGACAAGACCTTTTGCGTCTATCTGGCAGACTCCGAGGATGCGATCCGCGAACATGCGGAGCTGAGCGGTTTCCCGGCCAACAAGATTACCCGGATCGAAACCGTCATCGACCCGAGCACAGGCCGCTGAGCTAACAAAGCAAAAGCGCCGCCGGATTGCTCCGGCGGGGCTTTTTTCGTGTCCTGACCGCCGCTTAGTAGCGGTAGTGTTCCGGCTTGAAGGGGCCTTCCGGGGTCACACCAATGTAAGACGCCTGCTCTTCGGTCAGGGTGGTCAGTTTGACGCCGATCCGCTCCAGGTGCAGACGGGCGACTTTTTCGTCCAGATGCTTGGGCAGGATGTAGACTTCATTCTTGTATTCCTCACCGCGCAGCCAGATTTCCATCTGTGCCAGAACCTGGTTGGTGAAGGAGGCGGACATCACAAAAGACGGGTGGCCGGTGGCGTTGCCGAGGTTCAGCAAGCGGCCTTCGGACAAGAGGATCAGACGGTTGCCCGAGGGCATCTCAATCATGTCGACCTGTTCCTTGATGTTGGTCCACTTGT
>CAJXHQ010000549.1 GCA_913054485.1 uncultured Paracoccaceae bacterium | reverse complement strand
CATGTGGCGGTGAAGACCGGCGCCGAAGCAGTATTCATCGCCATCATTCCGGAAAAGAAACTGGGCATCGCCCTGAAGATCGCGGACGGCGCCACCCGCGCCAGCGAATGCGCCATTGCGGCCCTTCTGGTGCGGCTTGGCGTGCTGCAGGCCGATCACCCGGAGGTGCGCCAATACATGAACGCGCCAATCATCAACCGGCGCGGTCTCAACTGCGGCTCCATCCGGCCAGCGGCGGAACTGCTGAGCTGACTATGCGAAGGCATTGCCCGGCCCTTAGGCCGGACAATGCCGTCTACATCTCGATAATTTCGGCCACTTCAACCGTACCATTGCCGCTGACCACCATCGGGCAGCCCTTGGCCATTTCGGTTGCGGTATCAATGTCGGCAGCGTTCACCACCGAGTAACCCGCCAGAGGGTTCGCGCCGCCATCATCGGCCACTCCGGTAGCGCTGACTGTTTTCGACATGCCAACCGGGTTGCCGGGCACGGCCACGGCATCTCCCATGCCGCCAAACCAGGCCATCCATTCAGCCATGACCTTCTCGCCCTCTTCCGGCGTTTCGGGAGTCTTGCCGCCGTGATAGGCAAAAATGAATTGCGGCATGAGGTATCCTCCTGTTTACGTGTTAAAAAAGGTAGTTCAGTTCAGCTGCGCCTCCAGCTTGCGCAGGCTGGATGTCCAGCCCTTTTCGTGGCTGGCGCTCATCTCGTCATCGCCCAGATCACGGTGATCGATCACCAGCCGCGCGCCCGCGCCTGCGGCTTCCACCGTGAACATCACATGGCTTTCCGCGCCGCGCTGGTCCTGATCATCATGCCAGCCCCAGGTGAAACCCAGCGATGCGGGCGGGTTCACATGGGTCACCTGCCCGGAAACCTTGTATTGCTGCCCCTCGCTGTTCTCCATCACCGAATACCAGGGTCCGGGGACCGAGAAGTCCAGATTATGCTCCGGCACATGCATGCCCTCCGGCCCCCACCACTGCAGCAGCTTTGCGCCGTCGCTGACCCAGGCAAACAGCGCCTCGGGCGTGATCGGGAAATGCGTTCCAGCTTCAGGTCGGCCATGTGCGCTCCTTTTCAATCAATGCGCCAAGCCGGTCGAGGCTGGCTTCCCAGAATTCACGTTTGGAAATCGTCCAATCGACGATCAGGCGCAGGCCCTCGGGCGCCACGGAATAGAGCCGCTTCGTGCCTTCAGCACGCTGATCCACCAGCCCGGCCTCGCGCAGCACCTTCAGATGCCGCGAGATCGCAGGCGCGGAAATCCCCGCCCCGGGAGCCAGATCGCCTGCAGGCAATTCGCCTTCGGCCATCAGCTGTTCGACTATGGCGAAACGGACCTCGTCCGACAGGGCAGAAAATGATTTGAGCAGTGTTGTCATGCCTCCATAATTAACGTAAAAGTTAATTAACGCAAGGGTGAATTAAAGCCGATCAGATCATGTCCCAGATCAGCCGCAGCGCCAGCGCCACCGAGGTAAAGATCAGCAGCGGCTTGATCAGCTTCGCGCCCTGTTTCTGCGCCAGCGCAGCCCCTGCCCGGGCGCCGGCGATCTGCGCGACCCCCATCGCCAGCCCGGTGACCCACCAGGGGGTGGCGACAAAGGCAAATGCCAGCAGCGCGCCAACATTAGACGCCAGGTTCAGCAGCTTGGTATGGGCCGTCGCCTTCAGGATGCCGTAGCCCGCCATGCTGACAAAGGCGAGCATGTAGAAGCTGCCCGCCCCCGGCCCCAGCAGACCGTCGTAAAGCCCGCAAAGCGGCACCATGGTGGCGGCAAACACCACTGGCGACAGGCGGCTGTGCCGGTCCTGATCGCCGAGGCCCTTCTTGGTGGCAAAGAACACGGCGATGCCGATCAACAGCACCGGCAGCACCAGACGGATCCACGCAACCGGCAGCACGGAGACCAGCAGCGCGCCCGCGACCGAAGCCGCAAAGGCGATCAGCGCCGGTTTGACCTGCGCGCGCAGGTCTACATGCCCGCCCTTGCTGTATGCATGCGCCGCGGTGGCCGCCCCGAAGATGGCCTGGATCTTGTTGGTGGCCAGCGCCGTCACCGGTGAAGCACCCGAGAGCATCAGGATCGGAACCGTGATCAGCCCGCCGCCGCCCGCAATGGCATCCACGAAGCCGGCAAAGAAGCCTGCCGCCAGCAGCAGCAGGAACAGATCCAGGCTGACCTCCAGCATTGTTTAGCCGGCAAATTCAGATTTGGCGTAGCCCTGCACGTACAGAAGCGCGGTCAGGTCGCCGTGGTTGATCCGCACCTCGCATTCCGCCGCAACCGAAGGCTTGGCGTGCAGCGCCACACCTGTGCCCGCACGGCCCAGCATGCCGAGGTCATTGGCACCGTCGCCGACCGCGATCACCTCAGCCTCGCGGATACCTAGGCGGGCGGCGATCTCCTCAAGCGCCTGCACCTTGGCCTCGCGGCCCAGGATCGGACGGCCCACATCACCGGTCAGCTTGCCGTCTTCGGCCAAGAGCGTGTTGGCGCGGTTCTCGTCAAAGCCCAGTTCCGCGGCAACCCGCGCCGTGAAAGCGGTGAACCCGCCCGACACCAGCGCGGCATATCCGCCATCTGCCTTCATCGTCGCCAGCAGTTCACCGCCGCCGGGCATGAAGGTGATCCGCTCGTCCAGCACCTTGCCGATGACGCTTTCGGGCAGGCCCTTCAGCAAGCCGACGCGTTCGGTCAGCGCGCCGTCGAAATCCAGCTCGCCGTTCATCGCGCGCGCGGTGATGTCCTTGACCCGCTCGCCAACGCCCGCCTCATCGGCCAGCT
>CAJXHQ010000548.1 GCA_913054485.1 uncultured Paracoccaceae bacterium | reverse complement strand
GCAGGCGCGCCGGTCCGGCTGCGGCAGGGGCCAAACAGGGCCGCCAGCGCCAGGATCACTCCCGATATGGTGGCGATCATGCCGGCAGCACTTACCGCGTCATAGGCGCCCAGCCACAGCGGGCCATAGCCTGCCAGGATATAGCCGAAGACAGCCGAGGCCACGGCGAATCCCACGCTCCACATCAGCTGGCCTTCCAGCGTGTTGGTCATCATCCGCGCCGCAGCAGGCGGGCAGATGAACATGGCGATCACGATGATCGACCCCACCGCATCAAAGGCGGCCACGGCGGCCACAGCGGCGGTGATCACCAGCGCCAGGCCCAGGGCTGCGACCGGGATGCCTTGGGTGCGGGCAAAGCCTTCGTCGAAGGTAGAGATCTTCAGCGACCGCCAGAAGATGGCGATGAACAGGGCAACACCAACCAGAGCGAGGAACATCCGCGGCAGTTCCGGCGGCAGCCCAGTCAGCGCTTCAAGATCCCAGAGCGAGGGCCAGCCGGTGGCGTCCAGCCAGATCAGGCTTTCAAGATTGCCGTAAAGCGCGTGTTCCACATCCAGATGCACGGTGGAGGTATCGGTTTGCTCCAGGAGCAGCACCCCGCCGGCAAACATGGTAGTGAAGACCACGCCCATGGCAGCACCCGGTTCGATTTTGCCGAGGCGGCGGATCGCTTCGATCATCACCACGGCCACAACGGCAGCCCCGGCAGCGCCCAGCATCATCGGCATCGCCGTGATCGCTCCGGTCAGCAGGAAGGCGACCACGATGCCCGGCAGCACCACATGGCTGATGGCATCGCCGATCAGAGCCTGTTTGCGCAGCAGAAGGAAGTTGCCGGGCAGCGCACAGGCGACGGCGGCAAAAATACCGATCAGAAGCGGGGTCAGCGACAGGGGGACAAATTCTTCACCGCTCATGCTTCCACTCCTTTGGGTCCGCCGATGCGGGTGTCGATCTCGGCGATCTGGTCGCGGGTCAGCACGGTCTCAATCGCGCGCAGCCCGTCATAAAGCGCCGCCGCCGCCTCGTGGGCCTGATCGGCGCGCACCAGCTCCCAGCGCTTTTCATCGCGCAGCGCCTTGGCAGCGCGGGCGCGCCCCTCTTCGGTGGCAACGCCGTCGGCGCGGGCCAGGCCGGATTTCTGCAACAGGCGGATGGTCAGCTTCTCGTAGATCGGCTGGCCGGTGGCCAGTGCCAGCAGGCCTTGCCGCATGTGCACCCGGCGCTGGAACCGCAGATGACGCAGCACGGCGGCCAGCACGCCCCGATTGGGGGCAAACAGCAGCGACAGCGCAAAGAGCGCAAAGCTCATCAGGACTATGATGGGCCCGGTGGGCACATTTGGGGCAGACGCAGAGACAGCCGCCCCCACATAGGCCGCGATCCCGCCGGCCAGCCCTGCCAGCAGCACGACATGGTCCGAGCGTTCTGTCCAGAAGCGGGCGGTGACGGCGGGGATGATCAGCAGCGCCACGATCAGGATCAGGCCGACAATTTTCAGCCCCACCACGGTCACCGCCATCACCAGCCCCATCATCGCCATGTCGATATGGCTGACGTTCAGGCCCCGTGCGGCGGCGTATTCAGGATCAAAGGCCACCAGCGTCATCGGACGGCGCATCAGCAGGATCAGCAGCAGCGTCACCGCACCGCCGCCCGCGATGATCATCGCATCAGCCCAGAGCATGCCGGCAGTCAAGCCCAGCAGGAAGCCATCGAGACCCGCCTGACGGCCGACACCCAGCGTCTGGATCACCGTCAGCAGCACCACGCCGAAGCCAAAGAAGACCGACAGCACCGCGCCAATGGCCGCGTCTTCGGCCAGCCGGGTATTCCGGGTCAGCCAGTTCAGGCACCAGAGGCCCGCTCCGGCAGACACAGCAGAACCCAGAAGCAGCCCGATCAGGTTGCGCCCATCGCCGCCAAAGGCTGCCATCAGCAGGAAGGCGATACAGACACCGGGCAAGGTCGCATGGCTGACCGCGTCCGACACCAGCGCGCGTTTGCGCAGGAATAGGAAAGTGCCGGTGACGCCGGCGGAAACGCCGAGCAGGGCCGCACCGATGGCCACCAGCGTGGCGTTATAGCCAAGCTGGAGCGTAAGAGCATCAAAAAGCATGTTGGTATTCCTAGGCCAGCGCCTGTGCCAGCTGATCCACCTGCGCCGTGGCCAGACGGCCTCCGTAAGCGTTTTGCAGGGTTTCAGCGGTGAAGGCCTCTGCCACCGGGCCTTCGGCCACTTTGCGGGTGTTGATCAGGAAAACATTGTCGAAATAGTCGTTCACGGTCGCCAGGTCATGGTGCACCACAACCACGGTCTTGCCCGCCTCGCGCAGGGACTTCAGGACCGAGATGATGGCCTTTTCCGTCGCCGCATCAACGCCCGCGAAGGGTTCGTCCAGCAGATACAGATCCGCCCCCTGCGCCAGTGAGCGCGCCAGGAACACCCGCTGCTGCTGGCCGCCGGACAGCTGGCCGATCTGCCTGTCAGCAAAGTCGCCCATGCCAACGCGGTTCAGGCAGTCCATCGCCTGTGCCCGGTGCTTGGCGCGGACCCGGCCCAACAGGCCCAGCTCGCGGTAGAGCCCCATCAGAACCACGTCGATCACACGTGTCGGGAAGTCCCAGTCCACACTGGCGCGCTGCGGCACATAGGCGATGCGGGCGCGCTGCTCGTCCAGCGGGCGGCCAAAGACCTGCACCTGGCCGGAGACCGGCGGCACGATGCCCAGAGCAGCTTTCAGCATGGTGGGTTTGCCGCCCCGTTGGGGCCAATGATGGCGGTCATCTTGCCCGCCTCCACC
>CAJXHQ010000547.1 GCA_913054485.1 uncultured Paracoccaceae bacterium | reverse complement strand
AGACGGGCGGGGACAGCGCCTTGCCGGATTTGATGCTGAATCGCCCCTGATGCAGCGGGCATTCGATCACATCACCGGTGACCAGCCCGTCTTCCAGATGCTGTTCCTCGTGGGTGCACATGCCGTCGGTGGCTAAGAACCCATCGTCGGTATTGTAGATCGCGTAAGATTTGCCGCCGTGATCCCAGCGGATCAGGTCTTCTTCGTCAATGTCATCGCAGGCGCAGGCCTTTACCCAATCGCTCATTTTCTTCTGCCTCTTACTGGTGGAGCGGTTGGCGCTTATCCAGCGCCTCCAAAAGCTTCTCGTGTTCGCCGGGGGCCATCGCCACGGAATGCGCCATGTCGGGGAAAGCGCCGGATTGCACATCCGCGCGGAAGCCGCCCAGCGCCTTGGCGCGTTCGGCCTGCAACGCCTTGCGGATCGAGCCCACATCGCCCCAGGCCTTGGCATGGCGCGGCGGGTTGTCCACGTCGCCGCAGATGTCTTCCATGAAAGAAAAGATGATATCGCCGCCTGACCCGGCCCCTATGGAATGGGTCACGATGCTGGTCTGCTTGTTGATCTCACCCAGCGCTTCAACCGCCACGCATTCGACCTCGGCCGCAACCGCGCCGGCCTCTTCCAGACGGCGGAAATCTTCGGCAAGACGCAGGGCTTCCTCAGCCGTTTTGCCGACAATCCGCAAGCCCCCGATCAGAGTGGACTTGCGCGGCACCAGACCGACGTGGCCCTGCACGGCGAGGCCCTCGCCCGCCAGACGTTCGATGGTTTTCAGCCCGCGCGGCGTGTAGATCGCATCAGCCCCTTTTTCCGCCGTACGGATGGCCGCCGCCAGCGCCTCATCCTCGGTCATATATTGCGCCATGGTCTGGCTGCCGGTCACGAAGGTTTCCGGGGCGGCGGCGCGGACCTCTTCGATGTCCAGATCCGCAATGGTGATCAGATCGATGCCCATGGCCGCACAGGCCACGGCCTCATCGCCGTTCAGAGCCGACACTTGCGTCATCTTGATGCCAGCGGCCTTGTTACGGCGCAGGCAATCAATAGTCAGGTTTCGGCGTGCAGGCTTGCCGCCGTAAGTGTAGATATTCTTCATCACATGGTCGCCTTTGCAATGGCTTCATAGCTGCCGTCGGTCACATGGTGCGGCGCTTGCCGGATGCTGCGCGCCTTGGTGTTGCGGCCCAGCGTGCGGCGGAACACGACGTCCAGCACTTCGAAATTGGTGCGCCAGAAACCGGGATCGGGATCGGGCAGCTGTTCCTCCACCGCCGCGTTCAGACCGCGAAGGGAATAGAACGGGATCTGCGGATAAAGGTGGTGCTCCACGTGATTGTTCATATCCATGTAGAGGAACCGCCCCAGCCAGTTGGTGCGGAAAGACCGTGTGCTTTCGACGATGGAGGGGGAGTTCTCCTGCATCTCCACATGCTGGATCAGGGTGAACAGCAACATCACCGGCGCGCCCAGAAGGCGGGGAATGACAAAGAACCACAGCGGCCAGAAGATACCAAAAGCGGCCAGCACAGGGATCGCACCATAGATCACAAGAAAGATCCGCGCATTGCGGGTCAGCTTGGGCAGCTCCCCTTGCGGGATCACCATCCGCTGGATGTCCGAGTAGCGCTTGAAGGCCAGCTCAAACAGAACCTGCGTATGGAACCGCGCCAAGGACAGGCCCAGGATCTCCATCCCCCAGCCCTTCAGCGTCATCGGCGTGTCAAAGGGCATTTGGCTGTCCATGCCGACATGCCAGGTATAGGTGTGGTGGTTGGTATGGGTGTAGCGCCGGTGCAGCGGTTCTTCGATGTACAGAAGCGAGGTCACCCAGAGCACGGCCTCGTTCAGCCAGCGGGTCTTGAAGGCGGTGCCATGGGCGGTCTCATGGCTCATCGAATAAGACGGCACGGTCAGGAAGACGCCGTAGACAAACATCGCCGGCCACATCCAAAGGGTGCCCAGGCTGGCCCAGACAGCCGCGCCCGTGACGGCAAGGAACCCCGCCCATTGCGCCAGGTAGATCAGCCCCGGCCTGTCGCTGCGCCGCGCCAGAGACTTCATCAGCTTCTTGTCGATCTTGATGCCGGAGGAGGCGGCATTGGTGGCTTTGAACTCAGACATGTCTTAAGTTCCCCATTGAATAATCACGACCTTTTCGCCCCGGCGGAACTGCTCCCGCCGGCTGGGTCTTTTCAGGTTTTGGTTGGTTCAGGCGGCGTCAGCTCGCGTAGGTGGAGCCTTCCGCGTCCAGCACCGCCTTGATCTCATTCAGATGCGCCTCGGCCTGGCCGGGATAGTCATCCAGCTCCTGCGCGGTTTTTTCGGCGATCTCATCCGACAGAACCCGCAGCGTCTGTCCGGTCTGCAGCGCGCGGATATACGTCTCCGCCGCGCGCTCGAAGTAATACAGCCGGTTGAACGCATCCGCCGGGTCCTTGCCGATCACCAGCACCCCGTGGTTGCCCATGATCATCACCTTGTGCTTCGGATCGGTGAGCATTGAGGCGCAGCGTTTGCCCTCACTTTCAAACGCCAGGCCGCCGAACTCTTCGTCGATGACATAGCGGTTGAAGAAGGTGGCGGTGTTCTGATCGATCGGCGGCAGGCGGCTGTCGGCCAGGCTGGCCAGCACGGTGGCGTGGATAGAATGCACATGCATCACGCAGCGTGCCTGCGGGCAGAGGCGATGGATTGACCCATGCAGCCCCCAGGCGGTGGGATCCGGCGCGCCGGGCTTTTTCATCACATCCGGGTCATTGGCATCCAGCAGCAGCAGGTTCGACGCGGTGATGCGCGAAAAATGCATCTGGTTGGGGTTCATCAGAAACTGGCT
>CAJXHQ010000546.1 GCA_913054485.1 uncultured Paracoccaceae bacterium | reverse complement strand
TAGCTAAGGCAAGGCGCAGAGCGATGAGCACAAACAAAGCCATACCGCCCAGGCCGGCAATCAAGGACTGCCGCTGCGCGGCATGGCCGGCCGCGTCGGACGCTGCATTGAGCGCTTCCAGCTCGGTCTTGGCGGCCTCCCGCAACCCGTTCAGGATCGGCCCGGCTTCGGCATATTTCTGCGACAGGGACTTGCGCAGCTCTGTTTCCGACAGCGTTTCCCGCACATAGGCCGCAAAGGCCGACTGATAGATCTCCAGCTTGCTCAGGATCTCCTGCTGCTGGGCACTGTCCGCGTAGTAGCTTTCGGGAAAGGCGCGGAATTCCTCGACGCGGGCATTCAGCCGGTCCAGGTACTTCGGCGCACCGCGCATGATGAAATCCTTCTCGTGCCGGCGCATCATCAGCATCTTCACCTGCATTTCCGGCTGGTTCAGTTCTTTCAGGCTGGTCTCAATCTCATGCACCGCGGCCCGCAGCTCCCCTTGCAGCCCGCTTTCCTCATCCAGGCCAAGGACCTTGTGGCTGCCAGCCAAAGCGGCAAATGCCCGCTTGTAATGCTCCAGCGCGGCCTCAAATGCCTCCAGTTCCGCCGCATCCAGCAAACCGCCTTGCTGCATGAGCCCTTCCGCCTCACCGAGGCCGGCGGCCATCTCTTCCATGACCCCGGCGTGACGGCCCAGATATTTCTGATCCTTCCGCAGGAGGAAATCCTTCTCGGCGCGCCGGGCCTGCAGGAAGCCGATCTCCAGATTGTCCAGCGCCAGCACCAGCTGCTCATTCGGCCGGACTTTCGCGTGCAGGGTTTCCTGGACGTTCTGAGAATACACCCCGATGCCGATCAGAGCCGCCATGACCAGCGAGGCCAGGGCCACGATGGACAATACGGCTGATTTAACGGTGAAGCGGGTCTCGGGTGTCATGGCTGATGGTCCTCATTCGTTCCAGACCAGAACTCACTGTCAAAGTTTAAGAAAACGTACATCAGAAATGGGCCAGCGCCCTAAAAATAGGCAGCACCACACGCACAAATTTCAGCAAACCAAAGACACGAAAACGCCGCATCCGCGCAACCTTTTGGCTATCTCAAATGCTATTCAATAGGTTAGCGCCACTTACTGGGGCACATCACCACACTTTTGGCGCTAAATCCTGCAAAACTGACCGGATTCCAGTCACCCGGCCAGAAGCCGCAGCCCATGCGTCACATCAGAACGCACAGCAAGACGCAGCCCCGGCTCGTCCCCGGCTTTCAATGCCGCAATGATCAGCCGGTGATTCTGCGGCGGTTCGGTGCGGCGCAACCGGCCGTAAAGCGCCCGCATGGTCGGGCCAAGCTGCAGCCAGACGGTTTCAGCAATTGCCAGCATAGCCGGGGCCTGGGCGCGCAGATACAGCGTGCGGTGAAACTCCAGGTTGGTGCGGATATAGCCCACCGCATCGCGTTTGGAGACCATTTCGGCAACGGTCATGTTGATCGCCTGCAGACGGTCGATCAGCGCCATATGGGCGCGAGGCAGGGCACGGCTGGCCAGCTCCACTTCCAGAAGCGCGCGCAGGGCGGCCAGCTCCTCGATCCGCTCATTGGTCAGCTCGGGCGCGGCGACCCGGCCGGAGGAGGAAAGCGACAGCGCGCCTTCAGCCACCAGCCGGCGCACGGATTCGCGCGCGGGCGTCATTGAAACGCCGAATTCCTTGCCGATCCCGCGCAGGGTCAGCGCCTCGCCCGGCGACATTTCGCCATGCATAATCCGCGCGCGCAGCGCGCGATAGACACGGTCATGGGCGGCTGGGGCGGCATCGGAGGGTTTGGAGGCAAGCATCATACGGGCCTTTGTGATCACAATGGCCCAAAAGGTCAACGCCGCGAGACGCCGCAGGCAAAACTACCCGAATGTGACCCGGTGCAACACGGAACCAGAGGTCTTCAGCCACTCCCGCGGCGCCGCATAGTCACCGTAGAGCCGGCCCACCTGGGCCCAGAAGGCGGGCGAGTGGTTCATCTCGGACAGATGCGCCACCTCATGGGCGGCCACATAGTGCAGCACGCCAGGCGGAGCCATGATCAGCCGCCAGGAATACATCAGGCCGCCATCCGCGGTGCAGGACCCCCAGCGCGAGCGCGTGTCGCGGATGGTTAGCCGCGTATAAGGGCGGCCGAGCCGCTCCGCATAGCGGTCCGAAGCTTCGGCCAGACGGTCGCGGGCCAGCTCTTTCAAATAACGCTGCAGGCTGCGCCCCGGGCTGGCAGGCGGCACCGCCACCTCCGCGTCAGACAGGGTGATCCCGCGGCCTGATGCAGCCACCACCCGGCGGTTGCGCCCTTCGACCGGCACCACTGCGCCGATCTGCACGGTCACGGGCGGCGGGTGCTTGGCCAGATGACTGCGAATCCAGCCCGCCTTCTCCTCGGCAAAGGCCAGCGCCTCGCGGTCGCGCACCTTCGGCGGCAGGGTCAGCGTCACCCGCCCGTCCAGAGCGGACACCCGCAGGCTGATCCGGCGCGCCCGCGCCGAGCGGCGCAGGATCAGAGGCACCGGCGGGTCGCCGGAGAGGGTATGATCGGCCATGTATGCGCCCCTTTCGGCCAAAGCCTTTACAGTGTCCCGCGCATATGGCAAGGCACCTGAATCGTCGAACCGACTCAGCAATTATTCAAGGGGACCCACATGCCCAAGCAAGAATGGGGTGTAAAGCGTGTCTGCCCGGTCACCGGGAAACGCTTTTATGACCTGAACAAGGACCCGATCGTCAGCCCCTACACGGGCGAAGTGGTCGAACTGGAGACCGGCAAGAGCCGCATGATCGCCGCCGATAACGAAGACGCAGCAACCCTCTAGGCGAAAGAAA
>CAJXHQ010000545.1 GCA_913054485.1 uncultured Paracoccaceae bacterium | reverse complement strand
GGCACATCGCCGATCACATGCGGCAGGCGGCCGATGAGTAATACTACAGGGTGCATAAACGGTCCTCCCGGTTGCCGCAGCCCTAAAGCGGGGCCGCTTCTGACCCTTTATCTAGCGCGCCGTATCACGTTGTTCAGCCGGGGGAGCCAAGTCCGGCACTTATTCAACTTTTGGTGGTTTCCGCCCCGAGGTAGCAGGCTGATATGCGAAAACTGCTCTTTATCTGCGGCAAGGCCTGCATGCGCAGCCCGACGGCCGCAGATCCGTCGGCGGCATGCGGCGGGTCAATGCCGGTTTTGCCGGGCTCAGCCGGGATACGGACGAGTAGATCTCGTTCGAGCAAATTGAATGCGCACAGACCATTGTGGTTATGGAAGCTGGGCAGAATAAGAAGCTAACCGCCGCCTATGGGCCGCAGCTGGCGGGCAAAAAGGTGATTGTACTCGGCGTGCCCGACAAGTTCACATATATGGAACCGGAACTGGTCGCGCTGCTCCGGCCCAAACTGCGGCGGATGCTGAACCTGCCGCTTTGATGGTTTTCACGACCCGATAAGGGCCGCAATGATCGCCTTGGCGCTGTCCGAGTTCCACTCCGCATCGCCGCGCAGCCGGGCGATTTCCTGACCGTCGCGGTTCAGGATCACGGTGATCGGCAGGCCCAGCACCGCCATTTCGCGCGCCACCGCCTGTTTCGGATCCTGGTGGCGCGGCAGATTGGTGATAGCGTTCTCGGCAAAGAACTTTTTTATCCCGGCAGGTGAGTTGCGCCCGGTGGCCAGGGTCAGCACCTCGAAGTCATCGCCGCCGAACTCCGCCTGCAGCTCGGCCAGCTGCGGCATCTCCTTGCGGCAGGGCGCGCACCAGGTGGCCCAGAAGTTCAGCAGCACGTATTTGCCTTCGTAATCTGCCAGCGATGCCGTGCCGCTCTCATCTTCCAGCTGGAAGGATTGCGCCGACACGTCCTTCGGGGCGCTATGAAACACCAGTTTTTTCATGCTGTCTTCGCGCAGGGCCTCCAGCGCAGCAGTGTCTGCGGCAAAGGCTGCATTTGCACCTAAGGCCAGCGCCATATAAAGGGGGGCAAGACGAAAGAGACGCATATTCACTCCAGGGTTTCCCAATGACTGATCAGACCTCGAACCAGATGTGGGGCGGCCGCTTTGCCGCCGGGCCGGACGCGATCATGGAGGCAATCAATGCCTCGATCGGATACGATCAGCGGATGGCGTCCCAGGATATCGAAGGCTCGCGGGCCCATGCCGCCATGCTGGCCGCCACAGGCGTGATCAGCGATAACGATGCAGAAGCGATCCGTGAAGGCCTCCTCACCGTTTTGTCAGAGATCGAAAGCGGCACCTTCCAGTTCTCCACCGCGCTGGAAGACATCCACATGAATGTCGAGGCGCGCCTGAAAGAGGTGATCGGCGAGCCGGCAGGCCGCCTGCACACGGGCCGTTCGCGCAATGATCAGGTGGCGACCGATTTCAAGCTTTGGGTGCGTGATCAGCTGGACGCGGCCGAAAGCGGCCTTCTGGCCCTGATCAGCGCGCTTCTGTCGCAGGCCGAAGCCGGTGCCGATTGGGTGATGCCGGGCTTTACTCACCTGCAAACCGCGCAGCCGGTGACCTGGGGCCACCATATGATGGCCTATGTTGAAATGTTCGGCCGCGATCTGTCGCGTGTGCGCGATGCCCGCGCCCGGATGAACGAATCGCCGCTGGGGGCCGCTGCGCTGGCGGGCACCTCTTTCCCGATCGACCGCGAGATGACCGCCTCGGCGCTGGGCTTTGACCGCCCGGCGGCAAACTCGCTGGACGCCGTGTCGGATCGCGACTTTGCGCTGGAATTCCTGTCGGTGGCCTCGATCAGCGCCGTGCACCTCAGCCGTTTTGCTGAAGAGCTGGTGATCTGGTCCTCGGCCCAGTTCCGCTTCGTGACCCTGTCGGACCGGTTCTCTACCGGCTCCTCGATCATGCCGCAGAAGAAGAACCCGGACGCGGCAGAGCTGATCCGCGCCAAGGTGGGCCGTATCTTCGGCGCCAACACGGCGCTGATGATGGTGATGAAGGGCCTGCCGCTCGCCTATTCCAAGGACATGCAGGAAGACAAGGAACAGGTCTTTGACGCTGCCGACAACTGGATGCTGGCGCTGGTGGCGATGGAAGGCATGGTGAAGGACATGACCGGCAACCGCGAAAGCCTGGCGGCGGCTGCGGGGTCCGGCTTCTCCACCGCCACTGATCTGGCCGACTGGATGGTGCGGGTGCTGAAAGTGCCGTTCCGCGATGCGCATCACGTAACCGGCACCCTGGTGGCCATGGCCGAGAGCCGCGGCTGCGACCTGCCGGACCTCAGCCTGGAAGACATGCAGGGGGTTCACGCAGGGATCACCGAAGACATCTTCTCCGTGCTGGGGGTTGAAAACTCGGTCAACTCACGCATGTCCTATGGCGGGACCGCGCCTGCGCAGGTGCGCGCGCAAGTGGCCCGCTGGCAGGCGGTGCTCGCGGGCTGATCGCCCGCCGGAAAGGATGACCTCATGATGTTTCGCAAAGTGACCCTGTCTCTCCTGGCGCTTGCTGCCCTGGCCGCATGCGGCGCAGACGGTGAGCCGGTTCCGCCGGTTCAACCGACGGTCTCGGCAGGTGTCGGGGTGTCCAGTAGCGGCGTGAACGTTGGCGGTGCTGTCGGGCTTCACCGCGGTCCGGTGAGCCTTTACCTCGGGTTCTGACCGGGCAGATATTGCGGCGGCAGCCGGAGATGCTTAAGTCAGAGGGCGGCCCAGACCAAGGCCGCCCCTTTTGTGAGTAGTATCAGATGAAACACGCCGCCCTTCTCCTGGCTCTGGCTGCCC
>CAJXHQ010000544.1 GCA_913054485.1 uncultured Paracoccaceae bacterium | reverse complement strand
CAGGTTTTCCTCCACCGTCAGGTGTTCGAAACAATGGCGGCCTTCCATCACCTGGATCACGCCCTTCTTAACCAGGTCCGCCGGGTCCTGCATATGCACGTCCTGGCCGCGGTATTTGACCGATCCTTTCGTGACCTCGCCGCGTTCGGAATGCAGCAGGTTCGACACCGCTTTGAGCGTCGTTGTCTTGCCCGCACCATTGCCGCCCAGCAGCGCGGTGATGCCGCCCTTGGGCACATTGAGGCTGACGCCCTTCAGGACGAGGATCACGTGATTGTAGATCACCTCGATATTGTTGACCTCAAGCAGGGTCTCCACCTGCGCGTCGGCGTTTGGCGCTGCATCCAGCATATCTGTCCTGTCCTTCTGACCGCTCCGGGGAACCCCCGGGCGTTTCCGGGATGGGGCGGCGGGCCTGCCGCCGCCCCGCTGTTCATAAGGTCCGCTTACTCGCAGCGGCCCGCGATGTTGTTTTCAGCCGCATAGGCGCTGGAGTCTTCATCCAGCAGCGCGCCGATCACCTCGGCGTCGGTGGCCTTAAAGTCCGAGATCAGCGACCAGGTCTTGCTGCCGGCATCCCACTGGGTCACGCCCACCAGGCCGGGGCCGCCGTGATTGCCGCAGGACACGTTGAAGGAGGGGCCGAAGTTCGGCATGCCGAGGCCCGCCATCTTCTCTTCGGTGATTTCCAGCGCTTCCATGCCGTCGCGCATCATCGCTGCGGTGATATCCCCGGTGCCGTGGATCTCCTGCGCGGTCTTGGCCGCTTCGGCGGCCAGCATCGCCGCGTACATGCCGCGGTTATACAGCACGTTGCCGATCTGATCGCCCGCACCGGCAGCCAGGCCCTTGTCGACCACATGGGTCTTGATGTCGTCAAACACCGGGAAGTCACGGCCCACGTTGTGGAAGGTCACAGCCTTGTAGCCGTTGGCCTTATCGCCGGCCGACATAACGTCATGCTCGGCACCGGACCACCAGACACCGATGAAGTTCTCCATCGGGAAGCGGATGTTAGCGGCTTCCTGGATCGCCACCTGATTCATCACGCCCCAGCCCCACATCACGACATTATCGGGACGCTCGCGGCGGATCTGCAGCCATTGGCTCTTCTGTTCCTGGCCCGGGTGGTCGACCGGCAGGGTCACCAGCTCAAAGCCGTGCTTCTTGGACAGCTCCTCCAGGGTGCGGATCGGCTCCTTGCCGTAGGCGGAATTGTGATAGACCAGCGCGATTTTCTTGCCCGAGAGGTCGCCGCCGTTTTCCTCAAGCAGGTAGTTCACCACGCCCGAGGCACCGTTCCAGTAGTTGGCCGGGTAGTTGAACACATGGCTGAACACCTTGCCGTTCGCGGCCGAAGTACGGCCATAGCCCATGGTGTGCAGCGGGATATTATCCGCGGTCACCTTGGGGATCAGCTGATAGGTGATACCGGTGGAGAGCGGCTGATAGATCAGCGCGCCTTCACCCTTGGTGGATTCGTAGCATTCAACACCTTTTTCGGTGTTATAGCCGGTCTCGCATTCGATGACCTTGGCCGGAACACCGCCGATGCCGCCGTCGCGCTCATTCAGCAGGGTGAAATAGTCATTATAGCCGTCCGAGAACGGGATGCCGCCCGCAGCGTAAGGCCCGGTGCGGTAGCTGAGATCCGGGAACACCAGGTCCGCCATGGCCGGCCCTGCGGCCATCGCGGCGCCCAGCGCCAGGGTTGTCAGTGTCTTCTTCATCGGTAGAACTCCTCCCATTTGGTTTTGTCCGATGCAGTTTCACGCGGGGCGCATCTTTTCTTTCTTCCCCGCTTCGCAGATGGCCGCCCCGTCAGTGCGGGAAGGGCCAGAGTCTCAGTTTTTCCTTGGCGACGCGCCACAGCTGCGCCAGCCCGTGCGGCTCCACAATCAGGAAAAAGATGATCAGCGCGCCCACAATCACCAGCTGAAAATGCGCCACGATATCAGTGGGCCAGCCCATTACATCGACGCCAAAGACCTTCAGCACCACCGGCAGCAGCACCAGGAAACCGGCCCCGGCAAAGCTGCCGAAGATCGATCCCAGCCCGCCGATGATCACCATGAACAGGACCAGGAAAGACTTGTTGATGCCGAATGCCTCACCAACTTCAACCGCGCCGAGGTAGACACCGAAGAACAAGGCGCCCGAGATACCGATGAAAAAGCCGGAAACTGCAAAGGCACTCAGCTTGGCCTTCAAAGGGTTCACCCCGATGATCTCGGCGGCGATATCCATGTCGCGGATCGCCATCCAGCTGCGGCCTTGGGTGCCGCGCGTGAGGTTGCGGGCAATCAGCGCGCAAGCGGTCAGGAAGATCAGGCTGAACAGGTAGGTCGCCCAGGCCGGCGCGTTGGGGCCGGTGATGAGGATCCCGAACGTATCCCGCTCGGGCGCATTGATCTGGCCCGAGGCGGAGTAGTTGTAGAACCACGGCACCCGGTTGAAGAGCCAGACCAGAAAGAACTGCGCCGCCAGCGTCGCCACCGCCAGGTAGAAGCCTTTGATCCGCAAGGACGGCAGGCCGAAGGCCACACAGACAGCAGCGGTGATGCCGCCCGCCAGGATCACATGAATGAACATGGAGATCTCAGGGAAAGCGGTCATCAGCTTGTAGCAGGCATAGGCCCCCACAGCCATGAACCCGCCGGTGCCAAGGCTCACCTGGCCGCAATAGCCAACCAGAATGTTCAGCCCGATGGCAGCGATCGAATAGATCAGGAAGGGCAGCAGGATTGCATTGGCCCAGTAATCGTTGATCAGGAAGGGCACGACGAGGAAGGCAAACGCCATGACGGCGTAATACCGGTACCGGTCGAACTTGATCGGAAAGGTCTGGCTGTCGTCCTG
>CAJXHQ010000543.1 GCA_913054485.1 uncultured Paracoccaceae bacterium | reverse complement strand
TGCGGAAATCGAAGCTGGTTCGGACACGTCCACCCTTCCGATACTGGCCCCGGTTCACCTGCCGTTCAGCAGCTCCGGGGGCGTGAGTCAGCCCCCCGGTTTTCGAGGGGCGTCAAAATCAGCGTGGATGTAGCAGAGCGCGTGTTACGTATCAACTGCCTATAGCTGCAGCAGTGAAACTCGTTTTTCTCATATTTTCAAAGCGTTAACGAAAGTGCGGCGGTTTGCAGCGCTTCTGTTGCAATAAAAAAGCAGCCCCGTTGCAGCTTTTGCCGATTCCGCAACGGCAATTTCCGCTTTACCGGCTGTGGAAATCCCCGAACTCAACCGCAACAAACGCCCCATAGGGCGCATTTGCGGCCAAGGGTGACGAAAACGGGAATCATCAGCGCATCGCAGGTCCCGGCACCGGGTTCGACAGACCTTCCAGCACCCGGATGCGGCTCGGCTTCTTGTGCTTGATCATGTGGCCCTTCTGCGAGTGGATCTGCTTGGAGACCTCCACCATGAAGACGCCGCCTGCCATCACCGCGGGCAAACCGCGGCCGGTCTTTTCCAGCAGCGGACCTGCTTTAAGCCAGAACCGCCGCGAGGACGGCAGCCGGTACAGCGCCGACGCATGGCGCTCAGTGGTGAAGTGGTGACTGCGCAGCTGCGCTTCCAGCTGGCCCAATGTATACGGTCGGCCGTAGCCGAACGGTGTGCGGTCCGACCGCGACCACAAGCCCGCCCGGTTCGGCACGATGAACATCGCCCGCCCGCCCGGCCCCAGAACCCGGAAGCATTCCTCCAGCAGCTTCGTCGGCCGCTCCGAAGTCTCCAGCCCGTGCATCACCACCAGCCGGTCGATATGGCCGGTTTCCACCGGCCAGCGGGTCTCTTCACACAAAACCGAAACATTCGGCTGGCCCGCAGGCCATTGCATCACCCCCTGCGGCCCCGGCATCAATGCGATCACCCGCCGCGCGTCCGGCAGGTAGGGGCGCATCAGCGGTGCGGCAAAACCGAAGCCCGCCATGGTGTCGCCGGCGCAATCCGGCCACAATTCCAGAAGCCGGCCGCGGATCGAGGCCTGCGCCGCGCGCCCCAGCGTGCTGCGGTAATAGAAATTCCTTAGATCCTGCACATCAAGATGCATTGCGGGTGCCCGGAGTTTTCGTCAGTCTGGGTGTACTTTAGCAATGAAAAAGCAGAATGCCATGCCCCTTGAGATCGTCACCATCCCCTGTCTTTCCGACAATTACGCCTTTCTGGCCCATGACGCGGCCAGCGGAGAGACCGCGCTGGTCGACGCCCCCGAGGCGGCCCCGGTGCTGGCGGTGCTGAAAGACAGGGGCTGGACGCTCAGCCATGTGCTGCTGACCCACCACCACTGGGACCACGTGGATGCCCTTTCCGAAATCCTGGCCGCACAGCCCGCCAAGGTCATCGGCGCTGCCGCCGACGCGCACCGCCTGCCCGATCTGGACCTGGCAGTGTCAGAAGGCGATACCTTTACCATTGGCGGCGAAGAGGTGCAGGTTCTGGATGTCTCCGGCCACACGGTCGGCCATATCGCCTTCCATATCCCCGCCTCCAAGGTGGTGTTCACCGCCGACAGCCTGATGGCGCTTGGCTGCGGGCGGCTGTTCGAAGGCACACCAGAGCAGATGTGGGCCTCGCTCAGCAAGCTTATCACCCTGCCCGGCGATACGCTGGTCTGCTCGGGCCATGAATATACGCAGTCTAACGCCCGCTTTGCCTTAACCATAGAACCGGGCAACGCCGCCCTGCAGGCACGCGCCGCGGACATCGGTACTGCCCGCGAAAAAGGCGAGGCAACTGTGCCCTCAATGCTGCAGCTGGAAAAAGACACCAACCCCTTCCTGCGGGCCGGTAAAGCCAGCGTAAAGCAGGCAATCGGGATGGAAGACCTTGCAGACGCCGCAGTTTTTGCGGAAATTCGGAAGCGCAAAGACAACTTCTGATCGCAGCTAGGGCGGCGGGCGGCGAAAACAATCACAAAGAGTCACGTTAAATGTGACCCTTATTTGAAAGAAAGCACTTGAAGCTGCCGCCCCATCAACCAAACTCTAACACTATGAGGACATGGTTGAACCGGGAGGCATGGTTAACGCCCGCCCCTCCAACAACCCAAGACTAGAGGAGCACGCCCGTGCCTTCATTCTCGAGCACACTGGAACAAGCCATTCACGCAGCGCTTGCGCTGGCCAACGAGCGGCGTCACGAATTCGCAACGCTGGAGCACCTGCTGCTGGCGCTGCTGGACGAACCCGATGCCGCCCGCGTCATGCGCGCCTGCAGCGTCGACCTCGGGGAGCTGCGCTCCACCCTGGTGGAATTTGTCGACGAAGACCTGTCCAATCTGGTCACCGACATCGATGGCTCCGAAGCCGTGCCCACCGCTGCCTTCCAGCGGGTGATCCAGCGCGCCGCGATCCACGTTCAAAGCTCCGGCCGCACCGAGGTGACGGGCGCCAACGTGCTGGTGGCGATCTTCGCCGAGCGCGAGAGCGACGCCGCCTACTTCCTGCAGGACCAGGACATGACCCGCTATGACGCGGTCAATTTCATTGCCCACGGCGTCGCCAAGGACCCGGCCTTCGGCGAAAGCCGCCCGGTTGCCGGCGCCGACGACGAGGAACCCGCCCAGACGATTGGCGGCGGTGACGAGCCGCAGGGCGAAGCCAAGGAAAGCGCCCTGGCGAAATACTGCGTCGACCTAAATGCCAAGTCCCGCGAAGGCGACATCGACCCGCTGATCGGGCGCGACAGCGAAGTGGAGCGCTGCATCCAGGTGCTGTGCCGCCGCCGCAAGAACAACCCGCTTCTGGTCGGCGACCCCGGGGTCGGCAAGACCG
>CAJXHQ010000542.1 GCA_913054485.1 uncultured Paracoccaceae bacterium | reverse complement strand
CAGGAAATCGAGGATGGCGCCGGCCGATTTGGTGTCGGAGGCCAGCCAGTTGTCGAAATGGTCGCGGACCGAGTTTTCTACCATTTTGGCGGCGATCTCGGTGCTTAGGCGGTCCTTGGTCTGGCCCACAAAGGCGGGATCGGCAATGAAGCAGGAGACCAGCGCGCAGCCCCCCGTCATCAGGTCGTCGCGGGTGATCTGCGCGGCCTTCTTGTTGTTGACCAGCTCGCCGTAAGCCTTGATGCCCTTGAGGATCGCGGCCCAGAAGCCGGTGACGTGCGTGCCGCCTTCAGGGGTGGGGACGGTGTTACAGTAGGACTGGATGAACCCGTCGCGTGTCGGCGTCCAGTTGATCGCCCATTCGACATAGCCGGGGGCGTCGAACTTCTCGCGGAATTCCACTTTGCCGGCAAAGGGCGCATCGGCGTAGGTGGTTGCTTTGCCGAGGTTTTCCGACAGGTAATCGGAAAGGCCGCCGGGGAAGTGGAATGTGGCCTCAGTCGGGGTTTCGCCATCGTCGATGTGGCTCTTCCAGCGGATTTCGACGCCGGAGAAGAGGTAGGCCTTGGAGCGGGCCAGCGTCATCAGGCGCTTGGGCTTGAACCGGTGGTGGCCGAAGATTTCCTCATCCGCGTGGAAGGTGACAAAGGTGCCGCGTTTGTTGGGGGCGGCGCCGATCTTTTCGACCTTGCCCTGCGGGATGCCGCGCGAAAACCGCTGTTCGAACAGCTCTTTGTTCTTGGCGACTTGGACGACCATGGAATCCGACAGCGCGTTCACCACCGAGGAGCCGACACCGAGCAATCCGCCTGAGGTCTGGTAGGCCTTGCCGGAGAACTTGCCGCCCGCGTGCAGCGTGCAGAGGATCACCTCGAGCGCGGATTTGTCCGGAAACTTGGGGTGCGGGTCGATCGGGATGCCGCGGCCGTTGTCGGTGATGGTGACGGAATAATCCGCGTTCAGCGTCACCTCGATCCGGTTGGCGTGGCCGGCGACGGCCTCGTCCATGGAGTTGTCGAGGATCTCGGCCACCATATGGTGCAGCGCGCGTTCATCGGTGCCGCCGATATACATGCCGGGGCGCTGGCGGACCGGTTCAAGGCCTTCCAGAACCTCGATAGAGGACGCGTCATAGGTTTCAGCGGCTGCGGGGCTGAGGAGATCGTCGGCCATATGGTGGTGCTGCTCTTTGTCAGTTTTGTTGGTTTTGTCTGCCGGCAGTATGCCATGCGGGCCGGACCGGGGGAAGAGGGTGCGCGGGCCTTGTGGATACGGCTGCGGCAGGCGCAACTTTGCAGTTGGTGAAGGCTGGTTTTCGAAAGGCTTATGACTTGGCGGCGGGGGTGTCTTTTGATGGCGATGACGTTAGACATTGCCCGAAATGGTAATAAAGGGAGGCCGGGCAGTGGCAGACAAAGGGTTGGATCCGCAGGATTGGGCAGCATTCCGGGCAGAGGCGCGGCGTATGCTGGAGGCCTCGATCGACCAGCTGGAGCAGGCGGCGGAGCGCCCCTGGCAGCCGGTGCCTGAGGATCTGCAGGCGCGCTATGAAATCGGCCAGGGCGGTGATCTGGTGTCCCGGATCGAACGGGACGTGCTGCCGCATCATGGCGGCAATATCCACCCGCGGTTCTGGGGCTGGGTGCAGGGCACCGGCCTTGCTTCGGACCTGATTGCAGGCATGGCCGGGGCGGTGATCAACGGCAACCTTGGCGGGCGCGACCATGGCGCGGTGCGGATGGAGCGCGCAGTAATTGACTGGACGCGGGCGAAGATGGGCATGCCGGAAGGGTCCAGCGGCGTGCTGGTGACCGGGACGTCGCAAGCCACGGTGATTGCCTTTCAGGCGGCCCGCGTGAAGGTGCTGGAGGGTGTGCGCAAAGACGGCCAGGGCACGGCGCGGCTTGTGGCCTATGCCGGTGAGGGGGTGCACAATGCCACCCTGAAGGCGGTTGAGCTGCTGGGCATCGGCTCAGCCAACCTGCGCAAGGTACCGCTGATCAATGGCCGGATGGATGTGGATGCGCTGCGGGCCATGGTGGCCGAGGACAAGGCCGCCGGCGCGCTGCCCTTCCTTGTTGTCGGCACTGCCGGGTCGGTGGACCTCGGGCTGTTTGACGATCTTGATGCGCTGGCCGATGCGGCAGCAGACGAAGGCCTGTGGCTGCATGTGGACGGCGCCTTTGGAGCCTGGACGCGGATTGCGGAGGAGCCTTATCGGAGCCTGTCCGATGGCATCGGGCGGGCGCATTCGATTGCTCTGGATTTCCACAAATGGATGTATGTGGGTTATGACTGCGGTCTGGTGCTGATCTCGGATGAGGCGGCGCACCGGGCGGCTTTTGCGGCACGGCCTTCCTACTTGGAGGGGGCGGACCGCGGGCTGGCTGGCGGCGATCCCTGGTTCTGCGACTACGGTATCGATCTGAGCCGCGGAAACCGGGCGCTGAAGGTCTGGTGTGCGCTGGAGATGAACGGCGAAGATGCCTTTTCAGATGCGATCACCGACAATTGCCGCATGGCTGCGCTGATGGCGGAGACGGTGAAGGCGCAGCCCAATATGGCACTGGGGATGGAAGCCGTGTCCAATGTCTGCGTCTTCACCGCGCGTGTCGATCTGGAGCCGGAGGCGCAGTCCGCACTCAATGCCGAGATCGCTCAGAGCTTGCAGGAAAACGGCGAGGCGGTGTTCTCGACCACCCGGATTGGCGGGGTGATGATGCTGCGGGCGGCGATCACCAATCACCGTACCAGGCCCGCGGATATCGGGGCGGCTGTCGCGGCGGTGGCGCGTTTGGCGGAAGTCTGACAGGGGCTCTGCCCCCGCCGCCCTGGCGGGCGGCTCCCCCGGGATATTTCCGGCCAAATGAAGGGCGGA
>CAJXHQ010000541.1 GCA_913054485.1 uncultured Paracoccaceae bacterium | reverse complement strand
GTCGTCTCGACGAGGTTGAATGCGTTATCTCGGACCTCCCGGGCATTGCCCGGGGTAAGGCAGTGCCAGCGTCGAAATTTGCCCGTCAGGACTATTTCCACCTGCCCGACAGCATCTTCTACCAGACCATCACCGGTGACTGGGGCGAGGCCGCAGGCGAGGACGGCTTTATTGAGAAGGACATGACGCTGCACCCGGACATGTCCACCGCCAGTGCGGCCCCCTGGACCGGCGACTGGACGCTGCAGGTGATCCACGACGCTTTCGACAGCGCCGGGCAGCCCATTCCCTACAGTCCGCGCAACGTGCTGAAACGGGTGGTGGATCTCTATAAGGCGCAAGGCTGGACGCCGGTTGTTGCACCGGAGATGGAATTCTACCTGGTGGCCCGCAACACCGACCCGTTGCAGGAAATCAAGCCAATGATGGGCCGCTCCGGCCGCCCCGCAGCGGCACGCCAGGCCTATTCCATGACCGCCGTCGATGAATTCGGCCCCGTGATCGACGACATCTATGATTTCGCCGAAGCGCAAGGGTTTGAGATCGACGGCATCACCCAGGAAGGCGGCGCCGGCCAGCTGGAGATCAACCTGGTGCACGGCGATCCGGTCAAGCTGGCGGATGAGGTCTTCTACTTCAAACGGCTGATCCGCGAAGCCGCGCTGCGCCACGATTGTTATGCCACCTTCATGGCCAAGCCGATCGCGGATGAGCCCGGCTCGGCGATGCATATCCACCACTCGGTGCTGGACGCCAAGACCGGCAAGAACATCTTCTCAGATGCCGACGGCGAGCCGACTGATGCTTTCTACAACTACATCGGCGGCATGCAGAAACACGTGCCGGCCTCCATTGCGGTGATGGCGCCTTATGTGAACAGCTACCGCCGCTACGTGAAGGATCACGCAGCCCCCATCAACCTCAGCTGGGCGCAGGACAACCGCACCACCGGCATCCGCGTGCCGCTGTCCGGCCCTGCCGCGCGCCGGGTGGAAAACCGCCTCGCCGGTATGGACTGCAATCCCTATCTGGGCATTGCCGTGTCACTGGCCTGCGGCTACCTCGGCCTGATGGAAAAATGCCGCCCCTCGGCGGAATTCAAAGGCGACGCATACGGCGCAGAGGAAGACCTGCCCCGCGTGATGGGCGAGGCGCTGGATCTATTCGACGGGGCCAAGGCGCTGCACGAGGTGCTGGGGCCGGAGTTTGCCCGCGTCTATTCCATCGTGAAACGTGCGGAATATGACGAGTTCCTGCAGGTGATCTCCCCCTGGGAGCGCGAGCATCTGCTGCTGAACGTCTGACTTGGTTTGCCTGCCGCCCGCCTGGGGCCGGCGGCAGCGCAGTTGAGTATTTATGAAAAGATGAATGACGGCCCCCGCGTATCCACGGGCGGTCTGAAGGAGGATGCCATGGCTTTGAACCTTCTCTATGCCAATGACACCAAGGGGCAGTATCCGGACAGCTGGTATGCTGCCACCGCCACGCCGCTGGATGTGTTCCCGGCGCTCCAAGGTGACGTGACTGCGGATGTCTGCATTGTCGGCGGCGGTTTCACCGGGCTTTCGGCGGCGCTGCATCTGGCCGAGGCCGGGCGCAAGGTTGTGCTGCTGGAAGCGCACCGCGCCGGCTTCGGCGCCTCGGGGCGCAACGGCGGCCAGCTGGGATCCGGCCAGCGACAGGACCAGGAGGCACTGGAATCCATGTTTGGCATGGCAGAGGCGCAAAAGCTCTGGCAGCTGGGGGAAGACAGCAAGAATCTGGTCAAGGATCTGGTGGCGAAACACAAAATCGACTGCCGCCTGAAGCCCGGCATCGCCTGGACCGGCTCCACAGCGGGGGATGTGAAACACCTGCATGAATACGCTGGCCATATGGACCGGCACTATGGCTACAAGCTTCAGGTGCTGGACGCCGACGCCTGCCACGGCCTGTGCCCCTCGCCCGATTACAAGGGCGGTTTGCTGGACATGGGGGCAGCACATCTGCACCCGCTGAACCTGGCCATCGGCCTCGCCAAAGCCGCCACCGCTGCAGGTGCCCAGCTGCATGATCAGAGCGAAGTGCTGGAGATCGAGGAAGGCGCCAAGGTGAAAGTAAAAACCGCAGGCGGCAGTGTGACGGCGGATCACCTGATCCTTGCTTGCAACGGCTATCTGGGCGGGCTGAACCGGCAGGTCGCGGCCCGCGTCATGCCGATCAACAATTTTGTCGCCGCAACCGAACCCTTGGGCGAGGATGCTGCCAAAGTCCTGACCCGCGACGTGGCGGTGGCTGACAGCCGCTTCGTGGTGAACTACTTCCGCCTCTCTCACGACAAGCGCCTGCTGTTCGGCGGCGGCGAAAGCTACGGCTACCGCTTCCCTGCGGACATTAAGGAAAAGGTCCGCAAACCGATGCTGGAGATCTTTCCGCATCTGAGCGACGTTAAGATCGACTACGCTTGGGGCGGCACCCTGGCGATCACCCTGAAACGGCTGCCCTATGTGGCGCGGGTTGCGCCCAATATCCTGTCGGCCTCGGGCTATTCCGGCCATGGCGTTGGCACCGCCACCCATGCCGGGCAATTGATGGCGCTGGCCATCATTGGCGAGGGCGACGGCTTTGATACAATGAGCCGCATCCCGGCCCCTGCCTTTCCCGGCGGGCCCTCCTTGCGCTCGCCGCTTCTGGTGCTGGCGATGACCTGGTACGCCCTGCGCGACCGGCTTGGGCTGTAAGCCGCGCATCTTTCGCAACAGTTGTGTGAAATTCCGCCTGCCCCGCCCCGCGCGGGGCGGGTTTTTCTTGGCTCGCCGCACGTCTTGATTTATATTTCTGAAAGGTTGAATTCAGGATTTTGAAATATGACGCTGCCTCCCAACGTTCATGACGCAGAACC
>CAJXHQ010000540.1 GCA_913054485.1 uncultured Paracoccaceae bacterium | reverse complement strand
CCACCAGGAGCTGACCTTCCGCGCCGCGCGTGAAGCGGAGGCCAACCTGCTGATCCACCCGGTGGTCGGCCTGACCAAGCCGGGCGACGTCGACCACTTCACCCGCGTGCGCTGCTATGAGGCGGTCCTGGACCAGTATCCGGCCGCCACCACCTCGATGAGCCTGCTGAACCTGGCGATGCGCATGGCGGGCCCGCGCGAGGCCGTCTGGCACTGCATCATCCGCAAAAACCACGGCTGCACCCACTTCATTGTCGGCCGCGACCACGCGGGTCCCGGCAAGAACTCTGCTGGTGAAGATTTCTACGGCCCCTATGACGCGCAGGAGCTGGTCCGCGAGCACCAGGAAGAGATCGGCATCGAAATGGTCGACTTCAAGCACATGGTCTATGTGCAGGAGCGCGCCCAGTACGAACCGGCCGATGAGATCGCCGACAAGGAAAATGTCACCATCCTGAACATCTCCGGCACCGAGCTGCGCCGCCGCCTGGCGGAAGGTCTGGAAATCCCGGAATGGTTCTCCTTCCCGCAAGTCGTGGAGGAGCTGCGCAAGACCAAGCCGCCGCGCTCCAAGCAGGGGTTCACCGTCTTCTTCACCGGCCTGTCCGGGTCCGGCAAGTCCACCATCGCCAACGCACTGATGGTCAAGCTGATGGAAATGGGCGGCCGCCCGGTGACGCTGCTGGACGGTGGCATCGTGCGCAAGAACCTCAGCTCGGAACTGGGTTTCTCGAAAGAGCACCGCGATCTCAACATCCGCCGCATCGGCTATGTGGCGAGCGAGATCACCAAGAACGGCGGCATCGCCATCTGCGCCCCGATCGCACCCTATGCCACCACGCGGCGCGCCGTGCGCGAAGACATCGAGGACTTCGGCGCCTTCATCGAAGTGCATGTCGCCACCTCGCTGGAGGAATGCGAGCGCCGCGACCGCAAGGGGCTCTACAAGCTGGCGCGCGAAGGTAAGATCAAAGAGTTCACCGGCATCTCCGACCCCTACAACGTGCCGGAAAACCCGGAACTGCGGGTCGAGACCGAGGGCACCGAGGTCGATTACTGCGCCCACCGGGTTCTGCTGAAGCTGGAGAGCATGGGTCTGGTCAGAGCCTGATCCCCCCAGCGCTAAAATAATCCCCGGCCCGCCAAACAGCGGGCCGGTTTTCTTTTGGGCGGAGAAATCACTATTTCCGGCGGCGGACCCCTACCCTTCCGGCAAGTCCACCGTACCCCGCATCAGGATAAAACCTTCGCCCGCAACCTTGATGCCGGTCATACCTTCCGGCGGACCAACCCGCATGACCTGCGCCTGCCCCGGCCGGCCCAGCCCATGGCCCTGTTCCGCCGTGAAACTGTCCTTTGCCATCAGCCCGTGCTTCCAGAGATACGCCGCCATGGCGCCGGTTGCGGAGCCGGTGAAGGGATCTTCCGGCGGGCTGGGCGGGGCCATCAGCAGGCGCGAGAAAGTATCTCCAGCCGCCGTCGCGCCCTCCAGCGTGACCAGGAAGGGCTCCATCATGTCGATACCATCCGCGCCGAGCGTTTCTCCGAGCACCGCCAGCGCATCAATATCCAGCCGGGCGGCTTCAAGAGCAGCGCGGTCTTTCAGGACCGCGATGCAGAAAGGCAGGCCGGTCGAGACTTTCTGGGGGCGGCCCACAATAGCCACTTCGGGAAGTGACACCGCGGCGGCCACCAGCGCGGGATCGGCAAAAGGGCCGAACTCCGGCGCTACCTGGGTCATTTCGATCAGATCGCCATCAAGGGAAACCGGCACGATCCCTGCCCCGGTCTCCAATGTGACAGATGTTCCGCTGATCAGCCCCTTGTCGCGCAGCGCCGCAACCGTGGCGATGGTGGGATGGCCTGCAAAAGGGATCTCGCGGCCGGCCAGAAAATAGCGCACCCTGAAGTCCGCCACTTGCGATGGACCGGTGAAGGTGCATTCCACCAGCGAGGTCTCCCGCACATAGGCGGTGCAGATATCTTCGGGAAGATGGGCCGCTGCATGGACCACTGCGCAGCCATTGCCGCCAAAAGCGCGGTTGGAAAACGCATCCACCCAGTGAAAATCAAACTCTGCCATCGTCCCCTCCCGGCTGTGCGGCACTCCCGCACAGTAACGGCCCGGCTGGCCGTGCCAAGAGGGATACGCAGGCGCTTAGTGCACCGGCACCGGTTTCAGATTATGCTGGCGGGCCAATGTGAAGGCGAGGCGGCGATCAGCAACCAGCGCCAGCTGCTCTCCTGCGGCGTCATGCACCGCATAGAGCTGCTTGGCGTCTCCGGCACCCTCCTGCACCTCGGCAGGCAGATCGGCCACATCGACAGTTTTCACATAGACGATGCGGCGGCCGTCAGGATTGACTTCGAACGGTGTGTGCATGGCTCGTTACCCCTTCTTGATATTGATGGTCTGGACCACGGTTTCCGGCCGCGACCGGGTGAGATCCAGGTGCAAGAGGCCGTTCTCCATCACCGCCTCGCCCACTTCGACGCCATCGGCCAGCACAAACATGCGCTGGAACTGGCGCGCCGCGATGCCGCGGTGCAGGAACACCCGCCCCTCGCTGTCGTCGCGCTGACGGCCGCGGATCACCAGCTGGCGGTCCTCGATGGTGATCGAAAGGTCATCTTCACCAAAGCCGGCCACGGCCGGGGTGATGCGGTAGGAAAAACCGAGGTCTGCTCGATATTATAAGGCGGGTAGCCCTCGTTGCCCGATTTCGCCGAGCGTTCCAGAAGGCGTTCCAGCTGCTCGAACCCCAGCATATGCGGGTAGGAGCCCAGAGTGAGTTTTGACACGTTGTTCGTCCTTATTGCGCAAGCGACGTCTGTTTCAGCGCGGCCCCTTTGCGGCAGCCGCCTACTACAAATATGGGAAGAAGC
>CAJXHQ010000539.1 GCA_913054485.1 uncultured Paracoccaceae bacterium | reverse complement strand
GCAAACTCTGAAGAGATGCAGCGGCGGCATCCGTTCAGATAGGCATTTTCACTTCTGCAGCTGCACGCCTCAGTCCCACTGAGCACATACTTGCCTAGTTCCGGAGTGTGCTCAGATCCTCTAGAATAGGGCAGTCAGGACGCTGGTCGCCCGCGCATTCATTAATCAGGTGCGAGAGGGTTGCATGCATGGCCCGCAGGTCTGTCAGTTTCGCTTCAATTTCCACCAGGTTGGTTCGCGCAACCTTCTTGACGTCTGAACTGGCCCGGGATTTGTCATCGTAGAGTTCCAGCAGCGTTCTGCAGCTTTCGATTGTGAAGCCCAAAGACCTGGCCCGGCCGATGAAGGCCAGCTTGTGGAGGTCCTTTTCGCTGAAATCCCGGTACCCGTTTGAACGCCGTCTGGGCGTGATGAAACCGATATCCTCGTAGTAGCGGATGGTCTTGGCGGGAACGCCGGTGCGTTTTGAAACATCGCTAATATTCATGACAGCTCTCCTTCAGGAATGCGCCGAAGCCGGAGCATCGGCTGGGGCGGTCCCGGCACTTGCGGCATCCGTTGGCATCAGGGACGGCCGCACCCATCTGAGGCGCAAGGCGTTTGTCAGCACGAACACGCTGGACAGAGCCATGGCGCCCGCCGCCAGAACCGGCGATAGGAGCGGCCCGCCAAAGGGGTAAAGCACGCCGGCTGCGACCGGGATCAGCAGCGTGTTGTAGCCGAAGGCCCAGAACAGGTTCTGGCGGATGTTGCGCATGGTCCGCTGCGACAGGTCAAAGGCGTTCACAACCCCTGTCAGGTCCCCGGACATCAGAACCACATCCGCCGCTTCGATGGCCACGTCGGTCCCTGTCCCGATGGCAATGCCGGTATCTGCAGCTGCCAGGGCGGGTGCGTCATTGATGCCGTCGCCGACAAAAGCAAGCTTGCCCGCGTTCGTGCGCAGTCCCTCCAGAGCCGCGACTTTGCCTTCGGGAAGCACTTCGGCGACAACATGATCGATGCCGAGATCAGAGGCGATTGCCTCAGCCGTGACTTTGTTGTCCCCGGTGATCATCGCGACGGTGAGGCCCAGGCGGTGAAGCGCGGCGATAGCCTGCGGGGTGCTGGGTTTGACTTGGTCCGCGACTGCAATCACGGCAGCAATCCGGCCGTCAATTGCGGCATAGAGCGGGGTTTTCCCCTTTGCCGCCAGCGCTTCGCTGTGCCGCGCCAGCGCGCCTAGTTCGACACCCTCCCGGGTCAGCAGCCGGTCGGCGCCGACCAGGACGGCGCGGCCTTCGACGTCAGCTGTCACGCCAAAGCCCGTCAGCGAGCGGAAGGAGGCGGTTGCCGGGATTTCAAGCCCCCGGGACTGCGCTTCGCGCACGATGGCCTCGGCGATGGGATGCTCTGAGTGCTGTTCGACCGCCGCAACGGCTGCCAGCACGGCCGCTTCCTCCATGCCGTCTGCGAGGATCAGGTCGGTGAGGGCGGGGCGGCCCTCGGTCAGCGTGCCGGTCTTGTCCAATGCAACGACAGTGGTTTCCTGCAGCATCTGCAGCGCATCGCCCTTGCGGAACAGCACGCCCATTTCAGCGGCGCGGCCCGTGCCCACCATGATCGACGTGGGCGTGGCCAAACCCATCGCGCAGGGGCAGGCTATGATCAGAACCGCGACCCCGGCCACAAGCGCCAGGCTCAGCGCCGGATCGGGGCCGAACAGGAACCAGACCGCCACGGTCAGGGCTGCAACGCCCATGACGGCAGGCACGAACCACCCCGTGATCCGGTCCACCAGCCCCTGGATCGGCAGCTTGGCGCCTTGCGCCTGCTCCACCATCCGGATGATCTGCGCCAGCATCGTGTCGCTGCCGACTTTCTCGGCCCGGAAAGTCAGAGCGCCGGTGCCGTTGACCGTTGCGCCGACCACCTGCGCGCCTTCGGATTTCCCGGCCGGGACCGGTTCGCCGGTGATCATGCTTTCGTCCACGTAGGAGGAGCCGGAGAGAACGGTACCGTCCACGGCAATTTTTTCTCCGGGACGCACATGCACCGTGTCGCCTGCCACGATGTCTTCGATTGGCCGCTCCACGATCTTGCCGCCGCGTTCCACACGGGCCGTTTTGGGCTGCAGCCCGACGAGCTTGCGGATGGCCTCACCTGTGCGCCCTTTGGCGCGGGCTTCCAGCAGCCGCCCGAGAAGGATCAAAACAACGATGACTGCTGCGGCCTCGTAATAGACGTTCGCAGTGCCTTCAGGCAGGACGGAGGGTACGAAAGTTGAAACCAGAGAGAAGCCGAAGGCCGCCGAAGTGCCGAGTGCGACCAAAGAGTTCATGTCCGGCGCAGCCTTGAACAGGGCCGGGAACCCCTTGGTGTAGAACTGAAGGCCCGGCCCGAACAGGACCACCGACGTTAGAATGAGCTGAAGGTAGTAGCTGGTCTGCAAGCCGATAGACGACGCGATCAGGTGGTGCATGCCAGGGATGACATGGCTGCCCATCTCAATGATGAACACCGGCAGAGCCAGCACTGCGGCCAGCAAGGTGCGCCGCGTAAGGCTGCGGATCTCATCAGCTTTGCGGCTTGCCTGACTGGACATTTCGGATTCTTTAACCTGCGCCGGGTAGCCCGCCGCCGTGGCAAGAGCCGCAATTTCCGCCGGGGAAATTGCCCCATTTGCGTAGCTCACTGTGGCTGTTTCCGCCGCCAGGTTCACGGAAGCCTCAAGAACGCCTTCGCCGGCCTGAAGCGCCCGCTCCACGCGGCCCACACAGGAGGCGCAGGTCATCTCCTGCACTTCCAGCGTCAATTCATCAGTGACAGCGGGATAGCCGGCCTCCCGCAATGCGTCAGTCAGGCCGCTTGCCGAGATACACTCGTCGTGGGGACTTGCGCAGTCTCGCT
>CAJXHQ010000538.1 GCA_913054485.1 uncultured Paracoccaceae bacterium | reverse complement strand
CGACGCAGCATTGCTTTGCGCGTGCAGCAGGCTTCTTGCTGCGACACAGCCCAAGCCGCAAAAGCCGTCATTACCTGCCGGCTCCGTAGGCCTGATCCAAACCGTACTTTCACGCAGCCAGGTCGGACAAACGAGACGAGGACAAAACCGCCACTCCCGTGGCTGGTGACAATGACGGCAGCCAGCTCTATGCGAGCCTTCGCCCCGGGCTCAACAGGGAGCTAGGCTATCGGCAGAAAGGGCGGATTGCAGTCATTCTCTGCAGGTGCGACCGGGTTGATCAAGAGATCGGAAGCAGACGTTCCTCCACCTAATTTGGCCGGTCAACCAAGCGGCATGTGGAGAGAAAGAAGCTCAGGCACGGCCATTTCCAAGACTTTCACTTTGTTCTGGATGCCTTCCATTACCTGTTTGGCAACAGGCGAAGGGCGGAGATGCCTTTGCCGGATCAACTGGCAGTTTCGCCAGCCTTCTTCGGTGTCTATCGGCCGGAACACTAGGCCGGAATGAGCACTTAGCTGCGCGGATAGAGCGGGCAGGATCAGCACGCCCAGGCCCGCCCGCGCCATGGCTTCCATTGTCATCAGCCGGGAGGCTTCGGCAGCATAGGTAAATTCGGCTTGAGTGATCTTCTCGAAGATGCCGATTGTCCGGTTGGCGGAGGTATCCGCCGGCGGGCGGATCAGTTCAAAGGGCAGGATATCCTCAATGCGGACAGATCCCGCGCCGGCCAGCGGGTGATCCTGCGGGCAGACAACGCAGGGGCGGTCGGAAAGCAGGAATGTGCAGGACAGGGCGGTGTCGCTGCCGGTCATGGAGGTCAGCGCAAAATCCACTTCGCCCGCGCGCACCATGTCGTAGACCCGGTGATCATCCACTTCGCGGAACACTGGAAAAACCCCGGTTCCCGACTTCCGGATCTCGGCTGTTGCCGGTGCCAGCAGATGCGCAACCAGCGAGGTCGGTGTGGCAATCTGCAGGCTGTTCCGGCCACCCTCAGCCACCGCGCGTGCCTTGTCGAACAACAGTTTGGCAGACTGCTCGAACCGCTCCAGTTCCGGCATCAAGGCCTGGGCTTCGGCGGTGGGCAGCACAACGCCCCTGCTGCGCTCGATCAGCCGGACACCGACGGTCTCTTCGAGGCGCGAAATATGCTGGGTCACTGCGGGCTGGGTCAGGTTCAGCGTGTGCGCGGCCTGGGTGTAGCTTTGCATCGGAAGGACGGTGAGGAAGCTCTGGACGAGTTTCGGCGGCAGGTCGGGGCGGCGCATAACAGGGGCTTTTCTACTATCATGAATCTTTATTGGATTCACTTTCCATAACGCAACAAGATTGCTCACAACTGTTGGGGCAAAGCAAGAGCCGCGCAAGCCGCCCGCAAATCCCGTCAGAAAAAGCAGCCGGCGCGGCTGATCGTGTGAGTTGGACAGGAGAGCATTGCCATGAACATCAAAGACATCCGCATCACGCCGCTGCGGCTGGAAACCCGGGTTCCATACGTCTGGTCGCAGGGGGTCGAGCATGCCTTCACCGTGAACCTGATCGAAATGGAGGCCGAAGACGGTACCATCGGCTATGGCGAGACAACCGCCGCGCCTGATGCGGATGCGCAGAAGATCATCTTGGAAAAACTGGCCAAATCCTACGTCGGCCGCTCCGTTTTCGACGTCACGGCGGCGCAGGAAGATGCCTACCGGCGCCATTTCCTGGTCTTTGGCGGTAATATGCAGCGCTATGCCAACCAGCTGTTCTGCGGACTGGAGATGGCCGCGCTGGACCTGCAGGGCAAGCTGGCGGGCCGTCCGGTCTGGGAGATTCTGGGCGGAGAAAAGCGCAAGGAGGTCGGGTATTTCTACTTCCTTCAGGGGCAAACCACCGAAGAGCTGGTGGCCGATGCGCTTGCCGGTGCCGAAGCAGGCCATCCGATCCTCTATCTGAAAGTAGGGATCTCGGCGGAGTATGACCTGGCCAATATCCGGGCCATCCGCAAAGCCATTGGCCCGGACCACCGCCTGCGGCTGGACGCCAATGAAGGCTGGCCGCCCGCCCACGCGCTGCGCATGATAAATGCCATCGCTGATTGCAACATCGAATACATCGAGCAACCCACCACCAGCCTGTCGCTGGCGCCGCTCAAACATCTGAAAGAACGCTCTCCCATTGCATTGGGCGCGGATCAGAGCGTCTTTATCCTGCAGGAGGTCTTTCAGGCCTGCGCCAACGGGGTGGCGGACATGATTGCCGTCGGCCCGCGCGAGATCGGCGGGCTGAGGGGCATGATGAAGGCCTCGGCCATCTGCGAAGGCGCAGGGATCACCCTGTGCATCCACTCCAGCATGACCACCGGCATCACCACCTGCGCCGAGCATCACATTGGCCGGGCGGCGGCCAACTTGGACGATGGCAACCAGATCATGTGGCAGCTGCTGAAAGACAATATCATCGCCTCCCCCTGCCTGGAGCCGCAAAAGGGCGTCCTTTCACTTGAGGGCCGCCCCGGACTTGGTTTTGAACTCGACTTCGATGCAGTCGCCAAGGCTGCCGATGCCCATCGTGCTTTTGCCAAGGCACAGGCCGGAGCCTGATCATGCCCGAGATCCGCGCCAAAGAAATTGAAACTCTGGCCTGCGCCTATCTGGCCGATGCTGGCGCCGCGCCCGGTGCTGCGGCCCAGCTGGCCCGCGCAATGGTTCAGGCAGAGGCAGAAGGAAACCCGGTGTGCGGGCTGTTCTATCTGCCCGTATTCAAAGAGCAGATGGCCCTGGGCAAGGTTGACGGGCGGGCAGAGCCGGCGGTTCTTTCCTCTGCCGGCAGCTCCATCCTGGTGGATGCGGCAGGCGGGTTTGCCCATCCGGCGATCAGGCTGGCTACCGATGCGGTGATCAAAATG
>CAJXHQ010000537.1 GCA_913054485.1 uncultured Paracoccaceae bacterium | reverse complement strand
GGAGGAGCCCGGCCCGATCAGGAAGTTGCCCGCCTTCAGGCTGCCGGTCTTTTCGCTGTACTTAGCACCGATCCGGAACATCGCGCCCGAGGCAATTGCCCCCTGCTCTTCCAGGTCGCGGCTGACGCGAGTCATGTTGGAGCCGCGTTCCACCCGCAGGCAGATCGCGCCTTCCAGCGGCCCCTCAGACGTGAAGGTCTGCTGCCCCCAGACGATGACGCCGCCCAGAAGGAACAGCGCCACCACCAGCAACGTCAGCATGTTCGAAGCAAGGCTTCGCCACATTTATTCGGTCTTTCCGAAAATCACCGAAGCGTTGGTACCGCCAAAGCCGAAGCTGTTGGACAGCGCCACGTTGATTTCACGCTCGCGTTTCTGGTTCGGGGCAAGGTCCAGCTGCGGTTCGACAGCCGGGTTGTCCAGGTTGATGGTCGGCGGGGCAACCTGATCGCGGATCGCCAGGATCGAGAAGATCGCCTCGATCGCGCCGGCCGCGCCCAGCAGGTGGCCGGTGGCCGATTTGGTCGAGGACATGGTCGCCTTCGACGCCGCATCACCCAGCACGCGCTCAACCGCGCCCAGTTCGATCGTGTCGGCCATAGTCGAAGTGCCATGCGCGTTGATGTAGTCAACCGCGGAGGGCTCCAGGCCCGCGTTGGCCAGCGCAGCCCGCATGGAGCGCTCGCCGCCTTCACCGTCCTCGGAAGGCGCGGTGATGTGGTAGGCGTCTCCCGACAGGCCATAACCCAGCACTTCGGCATAGATCTTGGCGCCGCGCGCCTTGGCGTGCTCGTATTCTTCCAGAACCACGATGCCTGCGCCCTCGCCCATGACAAATCCGTCACGGTCCGCGTCATAGGGGCGGCTCGCTTTTTTGGGATCGTCGGCGTATTTGGTCGACAGGGCCTTGCAGGCGTTGAAGCCCGCGATGCCGATCTCGCAGATCGCCGCTTCGGCGCCGCCAGCAACCATCACATCCGCATCACCCGATTTGATCAGGCGGGAGGCGTCGCCAATCGCATGTGCCCCGGTGGAACAGGCGGTCACGACCGAATGGTTCGGACCCTTGAAACCGTGGCGGATCGACACCTGCCCGGAGATCAGGTTGATCAGCGCGCCGGGGATAAAGAAGGGCGACACACGGCGGGGGCCGCGTTCCTTGATCATCACGGCAGTATCCGCAATGGAGGACAGGCCGCCGATACCAGAGCCGATCATCACGCCGGTGCGCAGCTTCGCCTCTTCGTCTTCCGCGGTCCAGCCGGCGTCCCGGACGGCCATCTCCGCAGCGGCAATGCCGTAGAGGATGAAGTCGTCGATCTTGCGCTGCTCTTTCTTCGGCATCCAGTCGTCAGGGTTGAAAGTCCCGTCAGTGCCGTCGCCGCGCGGCACTTCGCAAGCGTAAGTGGTGGTGACGCCGCTTTCCTTCGCATCAAAATGCGTGATCGGGCCCGCGCCGGATTCGCCATCCAGCAGCCGCGACCAGGTTTCTTCCACTCCGCTTGCCAGCGGCGTGACCAGCCCCAGCCCGGTGACAACAACTCGACGCATTCCTTGCTCCTTATTTGCCTCGGCAATTCCGGCATCAAATAGCTTGGAATCCCCCAAGGGCGCAAGAGCGCGAAAGCCTTACCGTTTTTATGCGGGATTAACGGAACAGAAAGGTTTTGGTGAGGAATGCGGGCGCAGAATGAACCCGTATTGTTAAAGAGTACCATGTTACCCGCCCCGTTCACCGTTCCCCCGGGGCAGCAGGCTGCAAAGGTTCACCCCGTTGCAGCCTGCATTTTTTAACAATTGATCAGCGGAATTCCGCAACCGGTTCGGGTTCCGGTGCCGCCATTTCCAGCGCCTCCTCTACCGTCATGGTCTTGCGGAACAGCGCCCGGCCGACCAGCGCGCCGGAGATATTTCCGACGTATTTCAATCGCGAGACATCATCCGCGGCGCGTTCAACACCGCTGGCAATCACCGGTGCCTTGGCGCTGGCTGCCAGCCCGGCGATCAGGCCAAGCTGCGCCTCCACATCGCTCATGTCGCTGTCGATATCGGTGATGATGATGCCAGCAAAAGGCGTGTCGCCAAAAGCTTCGATATATGCTTCGGGCGAGAACGCCCCGGGCTGCCGCCAGCCATCGGTCATCACCTGGCCCTGCCAGACATCCACCGCCAGAACGATCTGGTCCGGGTGGTGTTCAGCCAGTTCGCGCACCAGATGCGGATCCCTCGCTGCCAGTGTCCCGACCACGATCCGTCCCGCGCCCTTGTCGATCCATTGTTCAATGTGTTCACGCGACCGCATGCCGCCGCCCAATTGAACAGGGATGCCCGCTGTGCGGATGATGGTTTCGATCAGCTCCGCATTGTCGCCGTTGCCCTCGATGGCATTGAAGTCGGTGATATGCATCCATTCCGCGCCCGCCGCAGCAAAGGACTGGGCGGTTTCCACTGGATCAACATGCCACAGCATCGCCGAATCCAAGTTGCCCTTGTCCAGCGTCACGCAATGGCCGTCCTTCAATTCCATGGTGGGGAATATCATCATTGCCTTGTCCTCCTTATTACCAACTCTCATGTCGAGGATAACACCGGATCACGCCCTGTGATCCGTCAAGAATACGGCAATTCAGGTGACCATAACGCAAAACGGCGCTTTCCTGCAGGAAAGCGCCGTCCAAGCGTTCACGTTTTCGTGAGACTTAGGAAGCTTCGGTGATGAACTTCACCGCGTCGCCGAAAGTCTGGATGGTCTCGGCTGCGTCATCCGGGATCTCGATGCCGAACTCTTCTTCGAAAGCCATCACCAGTTCCACGGTGTCCAGGCTGTCTGCGCCCAGGTCATCGATGAACGAGGCGTTCTCGGTCACTTTGTCTTCTTCAACACCCAGGTG
>CAJXHQ010000536.1 GCA_913054485.1 uncultured Paracoccaceae bacterium | reverse complement strand
ATGATTTTCTGACCTGCCGCCAGGATCATCTTCGTGCGGGCCGGCCCGACCAGGTCCCGCAGCCGCTTCGCATCGGACGGCTGCGGCAGATAGCCGAGCTTCATCACCGGGTAGAAGAATCTGGCCGAGGGCACCGCGATCCTCAGATCACAGGCCAGCGCCATGCCGTTGGCGCCGCCCGCCAGCGTGCCGTTTATCGCCGCTACCTTCAGGCAGGGCAGTGCGGCCAGCGCGCCCGACAGGCGTTCCCACAGGGGCGAAACCGCCAGTCCCGCCTTCGCCTCGGCCAGATCCGCGCCGGCGCTGAACACCTTGCCTGCGCCGGTCAGGATCAGCCCGCGCGCCTCCCCGGCGCCTTCAGCAATCTCCGCCAGCTCCTCCAGCATGGCTGCCGTCAGGGAATTGGCTTTCTCCGGGCGATTCAGAGTCACCACCCAGAGCCCGCCCTCTTCCTTTGTAATCTCTATCACGTGAGGCCAACCCGCTTGCGGATGCCCTCGTCGCGCAGGGAAATCTCGCTGCCGGTGAATTCATCGGCATCCGGCGAACACATCCACATCAGTGCTTTTGCCGGCCAATCGGCGGGGATGTGATCCTCCCAGGCCAGCTGGCTCACCGGATTGATGCCGCTGGCCTTGATCTCCTTCTGCATCTGCGTCGCCACGGTGCCCGGCGACAGGCCCATGGCACGGATGCCGTGGCCGCGCTCTTCCTTGTCCAGACAGGCGGTCAGCATCGCCGCCCCGGCCTTGGAGGCGCAATAGGCGCTCCAGGCCTCCACCGGGCCATGCGCCGCACCCGAGCTGACCGTCAGCACAGTGCCGCCTCCGGTGGCCTTCATCGCGGGAACCGCCGCGCGCATACCGTTGAAGACCCCCTTCAGGTTGATGTCGATGACCTGCCCCCAAGCATCGGGCTCAGCGGCGGAGAGATGCGAGATCGGTTCGATCACGCCTGCATTGTTGATCAGCACATCCAGCCCGCCGAACTGGCGGACACATTGCTGCACCGCTGCGTCCACTGCACCGTAGTCCGCCACATCCAGCGCAAACCCCATCACCCGGCCGTCGCAGCCCTCGGCCAGTGCCTCCAGCCCGCCAGCAGAACGTGCCACGGCCGCAACATTGGCGCCGGCGGCGGCAAACAGCCGCACGGCCTCGGCCCCGATGCCGCGGCTTGCGCCGGTAATCATCACCGTCTTTCCCTTGATATCCATTTGAAGCATCTCCATTTTCCGGACTAACCCTGCCGCAGTTCAGGAATGGGGAACCTCAATGCCCCATACCCCTTGACGCACCATAGCCAACCCCGGACCATAGACCCAAGCGTTCATCGAGAAAGGTTCCCTTATGTCAGTTTTTCTTGCGCGCAGCACCGCCGCCGCCCTGTTGCTCGCCTTTTCCTCCCAAAGTGTTTTTGCAGATGTGACCGCAGATGAGGTCTGGGCTGATTGGAAAGCCTATATGACCTCCACCGGCTATGAGGTCACCGCCTCGGAATCGCGTGCGGGCGACACGCTGACAGTCAGCGGCTTCAAGGCCTCCATGGCCTTTCCAGAGGAAGACGGCGCTTTCACCTTTTCTATGCCTGAACTGACGCTGACGGAAAATGGCGACGGCACGGTGAACGTGGTGATGCCCAAGGAGTTCCCGATGACGTTCCGCGCCGCCGGTGACGGCAAGGATGAAAACATCTCGGGCGAGCTGCTGCTGACCCATGACGGCGCACCGATGATTGTCTCGGGCGATGCCTCCCGCATGACCTACGATTATGCCACGTCGGTGATGGACCTCACTCTCGGCAAAATCACCGCCGACGGCGACAAACTGCCCGAAGACATGCTCTCCTTCACCATGTCGATGGCGGATGTGGCCTCCAAGACGGTCATGACCATCGGCGGACCCCGCAGCTATGTCCAGGACATGACCGCCGGGTCGCTGTCTTATGACGTCGCCTTCGACGATCCGGAAAGCGACGACAAGGGCGCCTTCAAGGGCATGCTGCAGAACCTCAGCTTCACCGGCGACAGCACCATTCCCGAACAGCTGGACACAGATGATTTCGCCGCCATGATTGCAGCCGGGTTCAGCGTCGACGGCAGCTTTGCCTATACGTCCGGCAGCGGCTCTGGCTCGGGCTCCGGCGACGGTGAGGAGTTCAGCTTCGAGACCTCCTCGCAGGGCGGCGACCTGACCGTGAAGATGACCGGCGGCGGGCTGCACTATTCGGTGCTGCAGAAACAGCCGAACATCAGCTTTACTGCCTCCGACCTGCCCTTCCCTGTCTCGCTCAGCATGGCGGAAACCGGCTTCAACCTGGAAATGCCGCTGGCAAAATCCGAAGCCGAGCAGGATTTCGCACTGGGCATCACCCTGCGCGACTTCGCGGTTCCGGACATGCTCTGGGGCATGGTCGACCCGACCGGCGTGCTGCCGCGTGACCCGGCCAGCATCGTGATCGACCTGGCCGGCAAGGGCAGGGTGCTGGCGGATATGTTCAACCCGGAGGAAATGGAAGCCGTTGAGATGGGCGACATGATGCCCGGCGAACTGAACGCGCTGACCATCCGCGAGCTGCTTGTTTCGGCGGCCGGCGCGCGGCTGACCGGCACCGGTGATTTCACCTTCAACAACGCTGATCTGGAAAGCTTCGACGGAATGCCCGCCCCCGCCGGCGTTGCCAAACTGACCCTGACCGGTGCCAACGGGCTGATCGACAGCCTGATCAAGATGGGCATGCTGACCGACCAGGACGCTATGGGTGCCCGCATGATGATGGGCATGTTCGGCGTGCCGGGCGAAGGTGAAGACACCCTGAACTCAGAGATCAAATTCACCGAGGAGGGCCAGATCCTCGCCAACGGCCAGCGCATCAAATAACGCTGCTCCCTGC
>CAJXHQ010000535.1 GCA_913054485.1 uncultured Paracoccaceae bacterium | reverse complement strand
GCTTCGGCTTCGGCTTCGGCTTCGGCTTCGGCTTCGGCTTCGGCTTCGGCTTCGGAAGGCTCTGCCGGATGGGCATCCTCTGCAACCGTTTCCGGCTGCGGGCTGTCGCCGGAGGTATCTTCTGCCGTCTGGGCCTTATCGTCCCGGACGTCCTCTTCGGCGGGGCCGTTGTCCGTCAGGTCTTCGGAAATCTTTTTGTCAGCCAAACCGGCCTCCCCTCGAATCTCAAATCACGCGCAACTGCCGGGCGACCCTACTGCGCCTCCCCGCCGCCCTCAACCCAAGCCAGCCTGACTGCGGCGTCTTGAACCGCCTCTGTCATTGCCTGGGCCGTTGGCCTTTTACATATCCGCAAGTCATTGTAATTCAAGGCCTTCGCAGCCTCAGCGACAGCGGAACTCAACATCACCGCAAATGGGCGGGCTTCTGCCGGGCAGAGCTTGCTAAAATGCTGTGCAGTCCGCGGCGAAAAAAGCGGCGCAATGACAAGGCTCTGCGCCGCCAACGCGGCCTCTGCCTCGGCAGTCAGGGGCAGAAGCGCCTGTTCGTAAACCACCTTTTCATCGCAACGGATCCCGCCTGCCGTCAGACGCGCTGCCACATCACCGCGCGTATGGGTGCCGCGCAGGTGCAGCAGCGGGCCGTCCGGCCGGGTGTTCAGCAAATTGGTCACCAGCGCATCTGCCGTGCCGCCGCAGGCCTCAGCCTGCCAGCCGTTTTCTCGGGCCGCCGCTGCCGTGGCCTCCCCAACGCAATAGGCGGGCAGATCGCGCGGGGCCTCTGCCGCCGCGACCCCGTTGGCAGAAGTGAAGATCAGCCCCCGCGCGCCGCTGGCATCCGCCACACCGGGTAAGGGGCGGATTTCGATCAGCGGAGAATAGATGACCTGCAGCTTTGCCAGCAGATCCGCTGGCAAAGCCTCAACAAACCGCCGGGCGGCCGTAAGCTGGCGGGTCATCAGCAGCACCACCATGGCTCCCCTCCCCGGGATTGTTTGCACCTCTCTAAGGTGGTAGCTGCGGGATCATCCCATTGCAACGGCAGGACCATGTCAGACGTGACCACCATTCTCGGGCTGGAGAGCAGCTGCGACGATACCGCCGCCGCCGTTGTGCGGCAGGCCGGCGATGCGCGGCCTGAGATCCTGGCCTCGGTCGTTTACGGCCAAAGCGAGCTGCACAGTGCCTATGGCGGCGTGGTGCCCGAAATCGCCGCCCGCGCCCATGCCGAGAAGCTGGACACCTGCGTGATTGAAGCCCTGCACGAAGCCGGGCTGACGCTGGCGGATATGGACGCGGTTGCCGTCACCTCCGGCCCTGGCCTGATCGGCGGGGTGATGTCCGGCGTGATGTGTGCCAAGGGCATAGCCGCCGCCACCGGACTGCCGCTGGTCGGCGTAAACCATCTGGCAGGCCACGCGCTGACCCCGCGGCTGACGGACGGGATCGCATACCCCTACCTGATGCTGCTGGTCTCTGGCGGGCATTGCCAATTCCTGATCGCGCGGGGCCCGGAAGATTTCTCGCGCCTCGGCGGCACCATCGATGACGCGCCGGGTGAGGCTTTCGACAAAACCGCCCGCCTGCTGGGGCTGGCGCAGCCCGGCGGCCCGGCAGTGCAGGCCGAAGCCGAACAGGGTGACGAGAAACGCTTCCGCTTCCCGCGCCCGCTGCTGGACCGCAAGGACTGCAATTTCTCCTTCTCCGGGCTGAAAACCGCGCTGCTGAGGATGCGCGATCAGGTGGCGGCGGAAAAAGGCGGGCTGACGCGGCAGGACCGCGCCGACCTCTGCGCCGGGTTCCAGGCCGCCGTGCGCGACGTGATTATCGACAAAACCCGCCGGGCCATTGCGCTGTATCTGGCCGAAAACCCCGGCCAGCCCACCGTTGCCGTGGCCGGCGGCGTGGCGGCAAACACCGCAATCCGGGCCGGGTTAGAGACTGTTTGCGCTGAGATGGGCTGCACCTTCACTGCGCCGCCGCTGAAGCTGTGCACCGATAATGCAGCAATGATCGCCTATGCAGGTCTGGAGCGCTTCAAGGCGGGCGCGCGCGACGGTATGGACCTCACCGCGCGGCCCCGCTGGCCGCTGGACAACAGCCGACCTGCATTGGTCGGCAGCGGCAAGAAAGGCGCCAAGGCATGAGCATTTCGGTCCTCGGTTCCGGCGCGTTTGGCACAGCGCTTGCGGTTTCGCTTGCGGGCAACGGGCCGGTCACCCTCTGGGCCCGGAACACGACACGGGCAAATGAGATACAGACCAGCCGGACCAATGCCGCGCGGCTCCCCGGCGTGACCCTGCCGGATGCGCTGACTGCCACTTCGGATTTTGGCGCGGCGCTGCAAAATCAGACCCTATTGCTGGCCGTTCCGATGCAAAAGCTGCGCAGCCTGCTGACCGCCCACGCGGAAGAATTCACCGGCAAGTCCCTCGTCGCCTGCTGCAAGGGCATCGAGCTGGACACCGGCCTGGGCCCCATTGCCGTCATCGAAGAATGCCTGCCCGGCACCACGGCCGCGCTGCTGACCGGCCCCAGCTTTGCCGATGATATCGCCCGGGGCCTGCCGACAGCGCTGACTCTGGCCTGCGGGGACGAAACAGCCTGCAAAGATCTCCAGCAGCAGCTGACAACCGCCAACCTGCGCCTCTACCGCACTACGGACACCAGCGGGGCCGAGGTTGGCGGCGCATTGAAAAACGTGATCGCCATTGCCTGCGGCGCCGTTATCGGGGCCGGGCTTGGCGACAGCGCCCGTGCCGCTTTGATGACCCGCGGCTATGCCGAAATGCTGCGGCTGGCCCTGTCTTTCGGGGCGCGGCCGGAAACGCTGGCGGGGCTGTCCGGCTTTGGCGATCTGACACTGACATGCTCGTCGGAACTGTCGCGCAACTACCGGCTGG
>CAJXHQ010000534.1 GCA_913054485.1 uncultured Paracoccaceae bacterium | reverse complement strand
GGACCGGGCGGCACATAGGCCGGCCATTCCGGGTTGCGTTTGCGCATATTGGGTGTCGGCGACCAGCTTGGTCCGTCCACTTTGCGGATCACCGAAGTGCGGCCGCGCCGGGTCAGATCATCTGACAGCGGCACCGAAGAAGGGAACAGCCTGTAGACGCTCTGATCCTCGGACCAATAATGCAGCGCGCGGCTGTCGATATCGACCAGGATCGCGCCGTTTTTCAGCGTATCGAAATAGGGCTCCCAGCGCATCGCACGGAAGCCCGAGATATTGCGGCGCACCGCCGGTTCGGGCTCGGGCGGCGGGCGCAACGGGTCATAGGCGGGCTGCGCCGCGGGATCCCCCAGCGGGTCCGGAGAAGGCTCTGCGACCTGGGCCGCGGCGGGGACGGCGGCGGCAGCGGCGCTGCCGGCAAGAAATTGCCGCCGGGAGAGGAGATCAAATGGATTGCGGGACATGCTGTTGTTTCCTGCGCTCTTTCTGTATGCGTTGGGGCGCATATTATGGCGCGAATGCCTCATCCGCAAATCAAACAGCCGTCAGAACCGCTGATGTGCGGCGGCTGGATTTGCGAAACCCGGGCAAGCTGCGCTAAGTGCTGTGGATACACATTGAACAAGGTGCAAGATGACGCGCGTTTTCCTGATCCTGGCTGCGGCCGCAATGACTGTGATTTCAGCCTGCACCCCCGTGCCGGACGGCACCTCCGGAGGCCAGGTTTACCGCATCCGGAACACCGAAAAGGTTCAGTTCCGGATGGTTGATTCGCTGAATGCCTTGCGCCAGGCCCGCGGGCTGAACACAGTGTCGCTGAATGCGCAGCTGAACGCCGCGGCGGCAACACATTCGCGCGACATGGCCGTTCAGAACCGGCCCTGGCACTTCGGGTCTGACGGCTCTTCCCCGCTGGAACGTGTCGCCCGGACCGGCTACCCGGGTCCGGTGGTCGGAGAAACGATCTCCGAAACCTATGAAAGCGAGCTGGAAACCCTTGCGGCCTGGATGGAGGAACCAACCACCCGGCAGGTGCTGATGGACCCGGCAGCAATCGGCATGGGCTTTTCCTGGCACCAGGAAGAAAACGGCAAAATCTGGTGGACGCTGATTCTGGGCGGCTGAGACACGGACCTTGAAATCAGAGCTTACGGGCCCTGAAATTCGAACAGGGTCGCCGAGACATCGTCTTCCAGCCCATGTTCAGGCGACATCACCTGGGTGAGGTTCCAGTAGAGATCATTCAGGAACTCTTCACCACTCTGCCGGGTGTCGCATTTCTGAATCAGATCCAGCAGCCCCTCGGGCTCCAGCATTTCGCCGTTGGACAGCCGGGCTTCGGTAAACCCGTCCGAATACAACAGCAGCCTGTCGCCCTTTTCCATCACCAGCTCGACCTGCTCATAGGCGATATCCGGCACCAGCCCGACCGGCACGCCGCCCTTGCCAATAAACTCGGCCGAGCCGTCCTTTTTCAGGAGCAGCGGATGCGGGTGGCCTGCCTGCACCATTTTCAGGATACCGCTGCGCAAATCCACAATGCAGTAGGCGAGGGTGAAATATTCTTCGATTCCGGTGTCGGCATTCAGGCGGGCGTTCAGCAGCCCTGCCACCTCTTCCGGCTGGCGCAGCGCATAAAAGCGGTTGAACCGCTTTTCCATCGCCAGGTTCTGGTCGAAGTGGTGCGACGATAGGTAGCCGCCGAGACGCGCGGTCATCATCGCCGAGGTGATACCGTGACCGGAAACGTCAATGCTGTAGAAGCCGAGCCGGTTCACGCCTGGAGAGAACATGCCCACCAAATCGCCGCCGATATGGCCGCAAGGCTTCAGCAGCAGGCTGACCGAGGAGGAGCCAAAATCGCGCGACAGTTCCGGCACCAGCGACTGCTGGATCTTGCGCGCCTGCATCAGGTCCTTGTCGATCGCGTCGTAAACGCGTTGCAGCTCGTCCAGGGTTTCGGAGACGATGTGATTTTTCTGCGACAGCTCGCGTTGCATGCGCAGGATCCGCTCACCCGCGGAGATCCGCGCGCGCAGCTCATTCGAAGACACCGGCTTGGTCAGGAAGTCATCAGCCCCGGCATCAAGCCCCTGCGCCACCTCGTTCTTTTCGCTTTTGGAGGTCAGCAGGATGAAATAGCTGTAGTTACCGTCGGATTTCTCGCGGAAGGCGCGGCAGAACTCCAGCCCGTTCATGCCGGGCATCATCCAGTCGCTGAGAATCAGGTCCGGCGCATCCTCGTCGCAGATCGCCATCGCCTCTTCGCCGCTGGCGGCTTCGACAACCTCGAATCCCCATTTCTTCAGCGATGCCACGAGGATCCGGCGCTGCAGACGGCTGTCGTCCACAACCAGCACCCGCCGGATCGACCCAGCCTCAGGCTGGTGTTCGCTCTCTATTGCGTCGCTTGGCAGCACCTAAAAAAACCTCGTAATCCGGTCCAAGTCACATCTTGCGGACCCAATATCATCTTCTACTCTTAACAGGCGGTGAAAGTTAAAATTGAAAAGATCAAAAGTTGTTCACGCGGCCTTTACGCCTTTTACTATATCAATCCGGGCAAAATGGAACGAAAAACAGGAGCACTGCCGTGATTGACTGGAACAGAGTTGCAGAGCTGCGTGAAGAGGTGGGCCCCGAGGACTTCGGCGAAGTTGTCGAGCTTTTCCTGGAAGAGGTCGAAGGCGTGATCGCCAAGATCACCGCTCCCGGCGGCGCCGCCGCATTGGAGCAAGACATGCATTTCCTTAAAGGAAGCGCGCTGAGCCTGGGCTTTTCAGGAGTTTTCCGCCATATGCCAGGCCGGGGAGCGCGCCGCTTCTGCAGGCAGCGCGGCGGATGTGGATATCAACGCCATTGCCGCCAAGTTCGCCGCCTCAAAAGCCATGTTCACCGGCGAATTGCAAGACCGGTTTG
>CAJXHQ010000533.1 GCA_913054485.1 uncultured Paracoccaceae bacterium | reverse complement strand
AGATTTTGATCCGCGGATTCTGGAGATCTTTGACGGCTATGTGCATGGCGCCATCAGCAAGCGCGCCTTTATTGCGCAGGCCGGGCGCTATGCGGCTGCCGGGGTAACCGGGGCGATGCTGCTGGAGCAGCTGGCGCCAAATTATGCGCTGGCGCAGCAGGTGGCACCGGATGATCCGGATATCGAGACGATGGCGGCACGCTACCAGAGCCCGCGGGGCCACGGCGAGGTTTCCGGCCTTATGGCGCGGCCTGCGGGGGCTTCGGGCAAGCTGCCGGCGGTGCTGGTGATCCATGAGAACCGCGGATTGAATCCTTATATCGAGGATGTTGTGCGCCGTTGCGCCAAGGCGGGCTACCTGGCTTTCGGACCGGATGGGCTGAGCCCGATCGGAGGCTACCCGGGCACCGATGAGGCAGGCCGCGAGATGCAGCGGTCGATGGACCGGGAAAAGCTGATGGAGGATTTCTTTGCCGCTTTTACCTTCCTGCGCCAGCATGAGGGATCAACCGGGAAAGTGGGTGCTGTCGGATTTTGCTACGGCGGCGGGGTCTGCAATGCGCTGGCGGTGGCTTTTCCGGACCTGGCGGCCTCGGTGCCGTTTTACGGGCGGCAGCCGGCGGAGCCGGATGTGGCTTCGATCAAGGCGCCGCTGATGATCCATTATGCCGGGCTGGATGAGCGGGTCAATGCGGGCTGGCCGGAGTACTCAAAGGCGCTGCGTGACAATCAGAAGGCCTTTTCGGTGCATCTCTACCCGGGCGTGAACCACGGGTTCCATAATGACACGACGCCCCGCTATGACGCGGAGGCAGCCGAGCTGGCCTGGGCACGCACGCTGGAGTTTTTTGGCCGCCACCTGTGGTGACGGCCGGGCGGGCTCAGTAGCCGCGGCTGCGGTCGACCTCGTGCAGAAGTTCAGCGCCCTCCGACAGGCGGCGCAGGTTCTCCACCACATCCTTCAGCGCATCGCCCAGGTGCCAGCCGGAAACATGCGGGGTGATGGTGACCCTGGGGTGCTGCCAGAGCGGGCTGTCCGCGGGCAGGGGCTCCTGGCTGACCACGTCCAGCACCGCTTGCCCCGGCGTGCCCCGGTCCAGTGCGGCGCAGAGCGCGGGCTCGTCGATCAGGTCGCCGCGTCCGGCGTTCAGCAGCATCGCACCGGGTTTCATCCGGGCCAGCCGGTCCGCACCCATCAGGCCGCGGGTCTCGTTTGTGGCGGGCAGGATGGCGCAGATATAATCAGAGCTGGCAAGCACCTGCGCCAGTGTGTCCGGCCCGTGGCGGCAGGTGACCCCGGCGATTTCCTTGGGCGAGCGGCTCCAGCCTTCCACCCGGTAGCCGAGGGCCGCAAAGCTGCGCGCGGTGAGCCCGCCGATATGGCCCAGCCCCAGCACACCGACGGTGGTCTGATCCGGCACCGCCGGTTCGCGCGGGGTCCAGGCGGATTTTTCCTGTTCGGCGGCGTGGAATGCCACATTGCGCTGGCGTTGCAGCACATAGGTCAGGAACCATTCGGCGATCTCCTGCGCCGGGACCAGCGGCTTCAGCCGGGTGACGCGCACATGCTCTGCAAGCGACGGGTGGCGCACGATGGTTTCCACCCCGGCCCCCAGTTTCTGCACCAGCTGCAGGTTCGGCAGCCGGGCAGGCCAGCCGGCCGCGAGGCTGGAGACCGCCAGCATAGTGATCTCCTCAAGGTTGCCCGGCGCGGAGGCTGGGCGGATGTCGCAACCGGGGTCGAGTTTCTGCAATTCTGCGGCCAGCTGCTCGTCGCTGTACCAGCCGTCGTGGCCGATGCTGATCAATAGTGCCATGGCGGTCTCCGTTTTTGAGGCACTAAGGCAGATATTTTTCTTGACGGAAAGCCCCGCAAGCGGCACGTGGTGCCGCAATCAGGCTGGGGAGTGCCTGAAACTGGCATCTGAGAGGGATTCGGCTGCCGGGCGGGTGAGGATTGTGTGAGTGAAATTGATATGAGTAATGAGAGTGCCCCGTTATTCCGGGCCGCCCTGCTGCCGCGAAGGATGCCTCTGGACCTGCCTTGCGTGCTGCATTTTCCGGACCGTGATTTGGAGGCCCGGACCTACGACATTTGCTATGGCGGCATAGGTCTTCTGCTGCCTGAAGCGACCCCTGAGTTCAGCCCTGCATCGCTGCGCGCGGTTTCGGTTGACGCCCTGGGGGAGGTGCTTCTGGATATGCGCTGGCGGCGTATGCACCGGATCGGCGCGGCTTTTGCTGAACAAGACGCGGTGCAGGGCCAATTGGCCCGGTTTTTCCGTGATATCGGGAGTTACCCTGAGTCCGCGCTCTGACCTGGGGTAACCCGGGCTTAGGATTTCCGCGCTAACACTTTGTTACTTTAAGTCTTAGCGAGTCCGTATCATGCAAAGTTTCCTCTCAGCCGGGCACCGCCCTCAAGCCGTGGCGCCGCGACTGCCTGTCCGCCTTGGCTGCACGCTTCATTTGCCGGAACGCGATCTTCGGGCTGCAGTCAGCAACCTCAGTTTCAGCGGTGTCGGCGTCCTGCTGCCGCGCTCGGACCCGGATCCGCGCCAGATCGAAGCGGTCACGCTGGATGGAGTCGGCCGTTTGGAAACTTCGTTCCGATGGCAGCGCTGGCGCAGGGCCGGCCTTTCCATTTGCAACCGGTCTGCAGCGCGGCCGCTCCTGAAAGCCTATTTCAGCAGCATCGGCGACTTTCCGGTCTGAACCACTTCAGGTGAAGACCGGCTCGGGATAGCCAACCCGTGCCAGGTAGAGCCCCTGGCCGGGACAGACCGGCCCGCAGGCGGCGCGGTCGGCGGCCTGCAGTGCTGTTTTCACATCCTCTGGCTCCCAGGAGCCTGCACCGACGCGTTCCAATGTGCCGACAAAACTGCGCACCTGATTGTGCAGGAAACTGCGGGCGCGGACGTGGA
>CAJXHQ010000532.1 GCA_913054485.1 uncultured Paracoccaceae bacterium | reverse complement strand
CTGCCATCCTCAGCCACATAGGTCTCATAGCCCTGCGGGAAGCCGGAGATCATCTGGTGCACATCCGCCAGGATCGCGGCGCGGTGGATTTCATCATCCGTGGCCTCCTGGCGCATCCGGGCAATATTGTCCTTGATGGTGCCCGGGAACAGCTGCACATCCTGCGGCAGGTAGCCGATGTTCTCGCCCAGCTGGCGCTGGTCCCAGTTGCGCAGATCCATCAGGTCCAGCCGCACACAGCCCGATGTGGGCAGGATCGACCCAACCAGCATCTTACCAAGCGTCGTCTTGCCTGCGCCTGAATTGCCGATCACGGCCAGCGAGTCGCCCGGATCCAGGCTGAAGGTGATGCTGTTGAGAACCACGCTCTTGGTGCCCGGCGGCACGAACAGCAGCCGTTCCACATCCAGCCGTCCTTCAGGCTGCGGCAGGATCAGCCGGTCCGTGTTCAGCGGCGAAGTGGTCAGCAGCTGCGCAATACGCCCATAGGCGGCGCGAGACAGCAGGAAGCTGGACCAGCCCTCGATCGCGCCTTCGATTGGCGCCAGTGCATGGCCTGCAATGATCGAGGCCGCAATCACCATCCCACCGGTGAGCTCTCCGTTGATCGACAGGTAAGCGCCCCAGCCCAGGATGCCGATCTGCGTCAGAAGGCGCACGGCACGGGAACAGGCGGCGGAGATGATATTACGGTCCTGCGCGCGCACCTGTGCGGTCAATGAGGCTGCCGTGTCGCGGCCCCAGATCGAGACCGCCTCGGGGATCATCGCAAGCGCGTTGATGATCTGGCTGTTGCGCGACATGGAATCGAGGTGCAGGTTTGCCTTGCTCTGATGCACATTTGCCTCGGCAAAAGGTTTCGAAGTGATGCGCTGGTTGATCATCGCAATCACCAGAAGCACCAGTGCGGTCATCACCACGATCATGCCCAGATGCGGGTGCACCAGGTAGATCGCCAGGATGAACAGCGGCGCAAAGGGCACATCCAGGAAGGACATCAGCGTGCCCGAAACCAGGAAGCCGCGGATCTGCTGCAGGTCGCCCAGGGTCTGGTATTCCCGCCCGTTGCTGCCCAGCGAGGCGCGCGCCGCCGCTGACAGGATAGGCGAGCCGAGTTTGGCCGCCACTTCCACGGCGGTGCGCATCAGGATGAAACGCCGCACCGCATCCAGCACCGCCTGCAGGATCACCGCGCCGACAATCACCACTGTCAGCATGATCAGCGTGTCCAGCGAGCGGCTGGTCAGCACACGGTCAGAGATCTGGAACAGGTAGACCGGGATCGCCAGGATCAGAACATTGGTTGCACAGGTGAACAGCGCCACCAGCAGCAGGTTGCGGCGAACCGCTGCAAGACCCTGTTTGAGACTGCCGGAGAAATCCACCGGGCCGAGGCGTTTGTGGAATTTGCCGCCGCCCTTATTGCCGCCGCCGCCGGCTGCACCGGGCATCTGGCCTCCGCCACCCGGAGTGGGCGAACTGCGCCCGGCCCCGCCGGGTCCCGGTTGGCCGCCGCTGGAATTTTCGTCCGGGGCGCGCGCTGTTTCCGGGGCGCGTCCCGGTTGCGGCTGCTCTGCCGGCTCTGCGGTCCGGGATGTTTCCGGTGCATCAGCCGGCGTGTCAGCCGGTTCCATGGGCGTGTCTTTTTCAGGTGCCACCCGTGACTCGGGCGGCAACTCCAGCTTCCGGCGGCTGCAGAAGGACGGCGCCTGCTGATCAGTCGCGCCACCAGCCGCACTGGCCGCTGCCTTGTCCGCTAAGCTGTCCGCCGGATCCGCGCTGCCGCCGCGGCGAGAGGTAAACATGGGCTTATCCGGCGCCCTTGCCGCCTCCGCCACCTCAGGTGCGGCTTCTGTGCCCGCACCCGGATCGGGCTCATTCATGCTGTCGCCGGTGTCCCCGGCCTCTCCGGGGTCAAACCCGGACTCAAACTCATTAACAGTGTCCCGCAAAGCACTTACTCCCCCACTTTACGTCATTCCTTTGGCCTTAGGCCAGTATGGACTGCATCACGTCAGCCGGTGCCTCGCCGTAGTCCGGCATGGGCACCGCGTCTTCCGGTCCGGTCTCTGTATCGCCTGTCATTCCTTCGGCCAGGAACACGACGGCTTCGCTTGCCAGGTCCGTGACCGCTCCGTTCAATCCATCCAGCGGATTGCCGAAGTCGACCAGCTCGGCCTGGTAGAGCAATGCGTCGGTATACCCCTCGCCCCCCGCATATACGGTAGAGTCGATTCCGTTGTCGGCAAGGCGCGCGTTGTTCAATAATGCATTTGAACCGGTCGTCAGCTCGACATCTGCCCCCGCGTTGCAGCGCACAGTATCCATCGCTGCGGCCACCTGATCGGCGTCGCCAAGCACATTTGTCTGCTGCACAACCTGCAGGTCGATCAAGTCCCCTGAAATATAGAGGACACGTAGAACCTCAATATCTTCAAAGACTTCCTCACTCTTCAAACCGCCAGGAACATTGTCGTCGCCGGCCTCCAGCATACTGGCTGCCGCTTCATGCTCCTCGGTGGCCATTTCCACGGTGTCGATGCCTGTGGTGGTCAGTTCGGCCCGGTTCATAAGCAGGTTGTCCGAGGTCGAAACTTCGCCCTCGAACCCCGCCTCCAGGTGCAGGAAATCACTGTCCAGCAGGATATTCGTCTGCACCACCATGGTGACGTCATACATGCTGCCGCCGACCACGATCAGGTCGTAGTAGAACCCCAGTTCGTAAAGCGCGGCAAGATTGAAGACCGAGTTGCCGCCCATTTCGATATAGGTCTCGCGGGCATGGAACTGCACGCTGGCGACATCGTTGTCATAGGCAAAAGCATATTGGATGGTGTAGTTCATATTGACCACATCGCCGTCGATCCGTGTGACCGCGACATAGCTCGGGCCCGGGCCCGGCTGATCTTCGGCTTCGCCTTCTTCTGC
>CAJXHQ010000531.1 GCA_913054485.1 uncultured Paracoccaceae bacterium | reverse complement strand
TCATGAGCTCAGATTAAAGACTTGCGTAACTTGCGCCCAAAAATATCTTATTTACAAAAGCAACTTTCTCAGCAATGCATGAGTAAAACTGATCTTTGGATGGCTATGAGACCCTCTCTTCCAGCTTTGCGCGCTTTTGACGCGGCTGCCCGGCAGGGTAGTTTCCGTGCCGCTGCCGAGGATCTTTCGGTGACGCCCACCGCGGTCAGCCACCATATCCGCGGTCTCGAAGATCAGCTTGGCCTCAAACTATTTGAGCGTGAAGGCCGGGATGTGGCTCTGACTGAAGAGGGCAGACGGCTTGCAAAGGCCACGCGCCAGGCGTTCGGCATCCTGGACGATGCCGTTGTCGCGCTGCATAACAGCGCGCGCAAGGCGGTCCGCGTGTCTGCTGGCCCCATTTTCACCGCCCGCTGGCTCATGCCCCGGATCAGCGATTTCTGGCAAGCGCATCCTGATATCGAACTTGAAGTCGTGCCTTCTTTCCAGCCGGGAGTGCGGGATCGGGAGAATGTTGACATTGTGATCCGTTGGGATCGGTTGGCCGGGATCGAGGGAGATGCGGTCAAGCTGATGGAGCTTAGCCCTGTTGCCATCACCTCTGAGGATTTCCTCGCCAAGCACGGGCCGATTGAGCATCCCGCGGAACTGTTGCAAATGCCTTTGCTGCACCAAAGAAATCATTGGGGTTGGCTGGACTGGTTTGCGGCGATGGGTGTGGTGTCCGCCGATCCTCTTCAGGGACCGGTTTTCGAAGATGCAAACGTGCTGCTGCGCGGGGCCACCGAAGGCCAGGGAGTGGTTGTTGGCTGGCTGCCGCTGATCGATCAGGATTTGGCGGAACAAAGAGTGGTCCGGATTTTTGACGAAGTCATCGCTCCGACCCACGGGTATTTCGTTAAATCACGGGAAGGCTGCCGAACGGGACAGGACGTGCAAAAGGTGCTCGATTGGCTGACCAAAGAAGTCGACCGGGACGCCGTGGGTGGAAGCAATCGATCTGAAAGCTAGGAGGTGCCGGAAACCCTCACTTATCGGATCACCCCCAATTGTTCCATTGGCGCCGATGTCAGACAGGGGCAGCCCACGTCAGGCCGTGCACGCAGAGCGGCTTGCTGCCTATGACAGAAACTCCAATTCCAAATCCTCCCGGGTGCCGTTCCCTCTTGGTGCGGGACGCTGCGGGCGCTCCCGCTGCCCGTTGATTGCGGCGGGGAACAGGCTGTATTGTACATCGCCGCCGCTGACCGGAGCAGCCGCGCCGCGGGCTTCGCAGTGCGGGTCCGACAGGAATTCACTGCCGCGCCAGACCGGGGCGACGGCCGTGTCTGCCTCCCTCAGAAGGTCCACCCATTCATCGCGGGTGCGGGTTTTGAACAGCTCTGTCAGCAGGGCCGCCAGACCATGTTTGTCCTTATCGCGGCCGCGGCGGCCGGCATAGGCTTCGCTGCGTACCGGGTGGTCTTCCGGCGCGGCGGCGGCGGCGAAGTTTTTCCAGAATTTATCTTCCTGCGTGGCAATCGCACATGGCCGCCGCAGGCGCATTCATAAATCGTGCTGTCTGCCATCACCTGCGGATGCGCCTCGGCCGGAGCGTCAGGGGTAGGGGAAGCCAGCAGCGCCTGCAGCGAGAAGGCAGCGGTTGCGTCAAACAGCGAGGTATCCACGTGCTGCCCCGCCCCGGTGCGGTCGGCTTCCAGAATGGCCATCACGGTGGCAAAGGCGGCGTTTTGGGCGGCCAGAACATCGGTCAGGCGGATATTGGGGCGGGTGATCTCGTTCGACAGCTGCGATGGCATGGAGAAATAGCCGGCCACCGCCATGACGCTCGTGTCATGCGCCAGATGATGGGCATAAGGCCCGGTCGCGCCGTAGCCCGAAATAGAGGTCATCACCAGATTCGGGTTCAGCTTGGTCAGCCGGTCGAACCCGGCGCCCAGACGGTCCATCACGCCGGGGCGGAAGCCTTCGATCACCGCATCCGCCTTGGCCGCCATGGCGGCAAACAGTTTCTGATCCTCGGGCTTGCTGAGGTCCAGAACTGCCAGTTCCTTATCCCGGTTCAGCTGCTCGTAGACCGGCGGGAAGATCTTGCGCAGCGGATCACCCATGGGCGGTTCGATCTTGATCACCCGCGCGCCGAAGCTGGCCAGCATCAGCGAGGCACTCGGCCCCGGATAGAGCAGCGACATGTCGAGGATCAGGCGGCCGGCCAGCGGCTGGGGAAAGGAGGCATTGGTCATCGGATTACTCACGCGGTCAAAAGGTCAATGCGGCGGGCGCTGGAGGGAGACCGAGCCCGCCGGGAGGGTCAGCGGGCCGCTGCGGCCAGCATCCCCTTTGCGATGGTATTGCGCTGGATCTCGCTGGTGCCGGTGACAATGCGGAAGATGCGCGTGTAGCGGAAAATGAACTCGATCGGGTCGCCCTTCAGCAGGCCTGCACCGCCGTGGATCTGCATCGCGCGGTCAGCGATCTTGAACGCCGTCTCGCCCGAGAAGACCTTGCTCATCGAGGCTTCCATGCGGATGTCCTTGCCGGTGTCCTGCCGCGCGGCGGCATCGTACATCATGCATTGCGCGGCATAGAGTTCGGTTTGCATGTCAGCCAGCATGTGCTGGATCGCCTGGAACTGGCCGATGGCGCGGCCGAACTGCTTGCGGCCCGCCGCGCGGCCCACCGAAAGCTTCACCGCCAGATTGGCCATGCCCAGCATGCTGGCGCAGTGCAGCAGGCGGTTGATGGTGATCCGCGACATGCCGAGCGCAAAGCCCGCACCCTCCTGGCCGATCAGGTTTTCCGGCGCGACCCGGACGTCCTTCATGATGATATCAGCGTGGCTGCCGGGGCCGGAAAGCACCTCGTAGCTGGAATCGCGCTCGCAGCCTTCGGCGTTCAGGTCGACAAAGAAGGCAGAGATTCCGCGCGG
>CAJXHQ010000530.1 GCA_913054485.1 uncultured Paracoccaceae bacterium | reverse complement strand
GCGCGCCGCCGGTGCCGCAATCAGCGTAGACCACGAATATCTGATCATAGCTGGCACGGTGTTTTATCACCGCGGCAGTAACCGCGTCAGGAATTTGGTCGGGGTAAAGGTGTAGCTTGGCGGGCAGGCAGGTCAGGTCCAGATGGTCCAGCCCGTTGGCCTCTTTGATGGCGAGGATTTCCCGCGCCAGCGCGCCGCAGCCGATAACAAGAATGCGCCCGGCCTTTCGGGCGGGCGCAGCAAGGCCGTGTTCGGCCAGGCTTTCTGATTTCAGCGAGGTTCCCGCCGGGAGAGGTTGTGCGGCCTTGCCTTCAAGGCGGGCCGCTCTGCCCCGGCGGGCCATGATCAGGCGCTCAGGCTGTTGTGCTTGCGCGCGACGAGGTCCTTGGCGGTTTCCACCGCAACAGCCGCGTCACGGCAATAGGCGTCGGCGCCGATGGCCTTGCCGAATTCCTCGTTCAGCGGCGCGCCGCCAACCAGCACGATGTGGTCATCGCGCTTGCCCTGTTCGACCATCGTGTCGATGACAACCTTCATGTAAGGCATGGTGGTGGTCAGCAGGGCCGACATGCCGAGGATGTCCGGCTTGTGCTCCTCGAGCGCTTCCAGGTAGTTTTCCACCGGGTTGTTGATACCCAGATCGACCACTTCGAAGCCTGCGCCTTCCATCATCATGGAGACGAGGTTCTTGCCGATGTCGTGGATGTCGCCCTTCACGGTGCCGATCACCATGGAGCCGACCTGCGGCGCGCCGGTGGCGGCCAAGAGCGGCTTCAGGATGGCCATGCCGCCCTTCATGGCGTTGGCCGCCAGCAGCACTTCGGGCACAAAAAGGATACCGTCGCGGAAGTCGGCACCAACGATGGTCATGCCGCCCACCAGCGCTTCGGTCAGAACCTTGTAGGGTTCCCAGCCGCGCTCAAGAAGGATGTTCACTCCCTCTTCGATTTCTTCTTTCAGACCATCATAGAGGTCGTCGAACATCTGCTGGACAAGTTCTTCGTCGTTCAGTTCCGACAGGATGATGTCTTCTTCTTCCGACATGGGCGTATTCCTTGACGTTGGCGGGGTGACCCCAGTGTTTGTCTTATTTTCGTTTCTTTTTGCCAAATGGGGCCGGGCAGACTGCATTGTTTGCGACACCGCCGTGGCTTGAACCGACGTATAGGTGTGAAAAGCGCGGATTGATAATGAAGAATATGCAGGAAGATCTTCGGTTCTGTGCATATGTTCTTTATTTGTTCTCATTTGTAGGCCACACTGTGCCCATGCAAGTGGATGTGACGATAGACCCGGAGTGCCGCAAAGCACGCGGCGCGGGCAGCAGTGCGGCAGGGCGCTATGACCTGGCGCGCGGGCGGGTGGATGACGGCTGGGGGATTCTCCCGGAGGAGGCGCAGATTCGCACTGAGGTGCGGATGGAAGACGCGCGGTCGGTGATCACCTATAACAAGTCGCCGGATCTGCCCTTTGACCGCTCGATCAACCCGTATCGCGGCTGCGAACACGGCTGCGTCTATTGTTTTGCCCGGCCCACCCACGCCTACCTGGGCCTGTCGCCGGGCCTGGATTTTGAGACTCGGCTGGTGGCGCGCCCGAATGCGGCCGAGGTGCTGCGCAAGGAACTGGGTGCCGCCCGCTACAGGGTGAAGACCATCGCGCTTGGCACCAATACCGACCCCTACCAGCCGGTGGAGCGGGATCTGCGGATTGCGCGCGCCTGTCTTGAGGTGCTGGCAGAGTTCAACCACCCGGTGGGCATCGTCACCAAGGGCGCCATGGTCGAACGGGATCTGGATATCCTCGCCCCCATGGCCGCCAAGGGGCTGGTGCGGGTCGGCGTGTCGCTGACCACACTGGATGCGGATCTGTCGCGGCGGATGGAGCCGCGCGCGCCGGCGCCCGCCCGCAGGCTGGCCGCGATCCGGCGATTGACGGACGCGGGCGTGCCGGTGCGGGTTATGACCTCTCCGGTGGTGCCGGGGCTGACGGATCACGAGCTGGAGGCGCTGCTGGCCGCCGGGGCAGACGCCGGCGCCGATGCGGCCAGCTGGATCATGCTGCGCTTGCCGCGCGAGGTCTCGCCGCTCTGGCAGGAGTGGCTGGCGGAACATGCGCCGGGCCGCGCCGGCAAGGTGATGGCGCGGCTGCGCGAAATGCACGGCGGACGCGATTATGACCCGCGCTGGGGCCACCGGATGCGCGGCGAAGGGCTTTATGCGGAAATGATCGCGCAGCGGTTCAAAGCGGCCTGCAAGCGTCTGGGTTTGCGGGAGAAAAGCGCGCCGCTGCGCTGCGATCTTTTTGCCCGCCCGCCGCAGGCCGGGGACCAGCTGGCCTTATTTTGACCTGTTTTCCTCCCTCGCGCTGGTGGGGAGGCAAACCGATCAGATTGCGTTCAGCCGATGCGGCCGAAAGGGAGAGCTTGGCCTATATTTCTAAAGCAGCCCGGCAGTTTGGCTGATCGCCCAGCCTTGATTGATCGCCTGATAGGCCGGGCGGAGGGGCTTCTGGCTGAGATCCACCGACCGCGATACCCAATTCTGCGCTTCAAGCTGACCCAAAGATTGGGACAGCGCGCGATCTGTGATCCTGCCCAGACCTGATTTGATTTCGGAAAACCGCCGGGGCTTGGCAGTGACGGCGAGAACCGGAAGGGTCCAGCTTCGGCGCAGCAGGCTGAACTCTTCCTCATCCGGAACGAGCGAGACAATCTTGGCGGCTGTTTCAGCAGCCTCACGGCCAAGCGGTGTCAGGCGAAACTCCGGCCGGAGGGGGTGGCCGTGGCCTGGGTTTCTCTCCAGTAACTTGAGCTGAAAGAGGTGCTCCAGACTATTGGCAAAGGAGGTCCGGCTGGCGCTCGTCGCCGCCAGAAGGGGCGCCTGGCGTCCGGGCGTGCCGTGGTGAAGGGCCGCCAGAATGTTCAGCGAC
>CAJXHQ010000529.1 GCA_913054485.1 uncultured Paracoccaceae bacterium | reverse complement strand
GCCGAGGGACAGCTGGGTCACGTCTAGCAGAACAACGTCTTCCACGTCACCCTGCAGAACGCCGGCCTGGATGGCGGCGCCCATGGCGACGACTTCATCCGGGTTCACGCCCTTGTGCGGCTCTTTGCCGAAGAATTTGGAGACCTCTTCGATCACCTTGGGCATGCGGGTCATACCGCCAACCAGAACAACTTCGTCGATGTCGCCGGCCGACAGACCGGCGTCTTTCAGAGCGGCCGCGCAGGGCTTCATGGAGGCTTTGATCAGGTCGTTGACCAGGCTTTCCAGCTTGGCGCGGGTCAGCTTCATCACCATGTGCAGCGGCTGGCCCGACGAGGGGTCCATCGAGATGAACGGCTGGTTGATCTCGGTCTGCGAGGTGGAGGAGAGTTCGATCTTGGCTTTTTCAGCGGCTTCTTTCAGGCGCTGCAGGGCCATCTTGTCCTTGGACAGATCGACGCCGTTTTCCTTTTTGAACTGGTCCGCCAGGTAGTTGACGATGCGCATGTCGAAGTCTTCACCGCCGAGGAAGGTGTCGCCGTTGGTGGATTTCACTTCAAAAAGGCCGTCGTCGATTTCCAGGATGGTCGCGTCGAAGGTGCCGCCGCCGAGGTCATAAACCGCGATGGTCTGGGTTTCTTCTTTGTCGAGGCCATAAGCCAGGGCAGCCGCGGTCGGCTCGTTGATGATGCGCAGCACTTCGAGGCCGGCAATCTTGCCTGCGTCTTTGGTGGCCTGGCGCTGGGCGTCGTTGAAGTAGGCCGGAACGGTGATCACCGCCTGGGTCACTTCTTCACCGAGGTAGCTCTCGGCGGTTTCTTTCATCTTGCCCAGGGTGAAGGCAGAGATCTGGCTGGGGGAGTATTTCTCACCCTTGGCTTCGACCCATGCGTCGCCGTTGCCGCCGTCGATGATGTTGAAGGGAACCATCTTTTTGTCTTTGGCGACCGCGGGGTCGTCATTGCGGCGGCCGATCAGGCGCTTCACACCAAAGACGGTGTTGTCCGGGTTGGTCACGGCCTGGCGCTTGGCAGGCTGGCCGACCAGGCGTTCGTCGTCGGTGAAGGCGACGATCGACGGCGTGGTCCGTGCGCCCTCGGCGTTTTCAATAACGCGGGGCTGCGATCCGTCCATGATGGCGACACAGGAGTTGGTGGTCCCGAGGTCGATACCGATTACTTTGCTCATATTTTCGATCCCTTTTACGTCTCAAGGCGATGTCCCGAGGTCTGAACCCGTTGCGGCATCCAGGCCCCGATTCTCTGGCGCAGCGGTATATACCATTGCGCGTCCCGGCGTATATAGGCACGTGAAATTCACCCTGCAACCATCCTGTGGCGCCGGTTACGGCAGATTCGCATGGATTTTGGCAAGGGTTTGGCAAGAAAGGCACAAGGCTGGTGGCATTGCTGCGTATCCGGGGCTTCGAAGTCCATAAATCTTATCTGGACCCTGCGGCCCAGACGGCGCTGGTTGCGGCGCTGCGCCCGGTGCTGAAGGCAGCACCGTTGTTTTCGCCGAAAGTGCCCGGTGGCGGCCAGATGTCGGTCCGGATGACCTCGGCCGGACAGTTCGGCTGGTATTCGGATGCATCGGGCTACCGCTATGCCGAAACCCATCCCCGCGGCCGGGCCTGGCCCGCAATCCCGGAGCCGGTGCTGGCGATCTGGCGCGACCTGACCGGGCTGGAGCGCGACCCGGAGTGCTGCCTGCTGAACTATTACGGCGAGGGGGCAAAAATGGGCCTGCACCAGGATAAGGACGAGGCGGATTTTTCTTTTCCGGTGGTGTCCATATCGCTGGGCGACGACGGGCTGTTCCGCATCGGCGGCCAGAGGCGTGGCGGCAAGACGGATTCGCTGTGGCTGAATTCGGGCGATGTGGTGGTGATGGGCGGCGACGCGCGGCTGACCTATCACGGGGTGGACCGGACCCGGTTCAAATCCTCGCGGCTGCTGCCCAAGGGCGGGCGGATCAATCTGACGCTCAGGGTCGTGACCTGATCTGCAATTAATATGCCGCCTGGATGTATCTTATTTAAAGAGCGTTAGCCTTTCTGCGACATCGTTGGCCGGAAACAAGAACCCCCGTTCGCTTGCGGCGGGGCAACTCCAAAGGTCAAAGATGAAGAAAATTCTCCTCACTGCCGCGGTAGGACTGCTGCCTTTTGCAGTTGCCGCGGAAACCGTTGAAGTGCGGATGCTGAACAAAGGGCCGGATGGTGCGCGCATGGTGTTTGAGCCGGCCTTCGTGCAACTGCAGCCCGGCGACACGCTGCGTATCCTGCCTGAGGATCGCGGCCATAGTGCCCAGAGCATTGCAGCGATGCTGCCCGAAGGGGCCGAGGGTTTCAAAGGCAAGACCGGCAAGCAAGTTGAGGTCACGCTGGAGGCAGAAGGATGGTACGGCATCAAATGCCTGCCGCATTTCTCCATGGGCATGGTGATGGCGGTGCAGGTAGGCGACGCGCAGATGCCCGCTGATTTTCTGGATGCAGGCCTGCCCAAGAAGGCGCGCGAACGTCTGGAAGCCGTGCTGCCCCAAGGCGGCTGAGGCGCGCCCAGGACCTTTCGAAAGGCCTTGAGAAAAGCGCCTTGCATGGCGCTTTGGACGGCGCTTTGAAGCGCCGTTTGCCTGCCCGGGGAGGCAGGCTGAAGGAAATTCGAATTTCCTTTCCGCGGCCGGCCGGCGCGTGCCTGAAGCTCAGCGTTTTGCACCCCAGCTCAGGGTGGCGTGCTTGCGGGTGTAAAACTCTGCCATCAGGCCGATCATGATCAGCACAATCCCGACCCAGAAGGCATATTCCCAATGGGTCACGCGCGGGTTGTAGTTGATGAAAACAAATCCGCGCGACTGGTCGATAATGTGGAACAGCGGGTTCCAGTCAAACATCGACAGCATGAAGGTCGGCAGCGTATTGGCCAGGAACATCT
>CAJXHQ010000528.1 GCA_913054485.1 uncultured Paracoccaceae bacterium | reverse complement strand
CGGAATACGACCTTTTAACGGTAATTCAGCCGCGCCCGGCCAAAAACTTTCTCTCAGCCGATTGTATCCCTGAATTTGCTTGGCTAATCAAAGGGCAAGTGCGGGCGTGGTGGAATGGTAGACACAGGAGACTTAAAATCTCCAGGCCTTAGGCCGTGCGGGTTCGAGTCCCGCCGCCCGTACCATCAAGACCGCCGGGGGTCTTTCACTCCCTTGGTCAATGGTCGTATTGCCTTCCCGATCAGGCGCTTGGCTCTGCGTAATTTTCAACTGACAGGCCGATGGTGCCGCCTCTGGCCTACACCGGTCATCTCCTCCCGAAGGTTCTCAGCAAGGTGTGGCCTTCCTCGCGCATGCCCCGCCGCTGAAGGGAAGGACCGTCGCCTAGAACCGGATCGCGAGGCCAACCATACCGGCAGTGTCGCGATGCCCTGCGATATTTCCCCGGTTCTGTGCATGGACAAGCGAGACCCCCAGTCGGGTCCGCCGTGTCATCGGCTGCTCATAATTCAGCATCAAACGGACTTCGCGGCGATCGGGTGCGAGGTCGATGGGGATGTCCTGATAGACGGGGGCACCGCTGGCAGAGGCAACCGGAAGGGACAGCGAGGTCGCGCCTGACGCGATTGCAGCGGGCAGGGAAAGGGAGACGCTCAATCCGTCATTTCGTTTCAGCACATTGTGTTGCGAGTAGGTGATGGCGCTTGCGTTCATGAGGACATCAGTATCCGCGGCAATTTGCGATGCCTCATTGCCATAGGCGTAGCCGAATTCGAATTTAACCTGCGCGCGCTCCGACAGGCTGGCGGAAAGTGCCAAATCCACCGCGGCAAGGGAACTGCGCGAGCCGCCGCTCCATTCGGACAGCAATGCTGCGGTGTCATTGCCGAAGGCGGTGCCGACATGAAGCTTGGCGGTGCCGAGATCAAAGCTCCGGCTGGCCCCGATGGCCAGCCTGTCGGCGTCGCCGTCCAGGCTGTGGAACAGAAAGAGCTGCTGCGCGTCATTTGCAAGGGGAAGAAGATGGCCCTGACTGTTCCCGAAGAAGGCTGTGCCGCTGGAGCTGGCGGACAGGATGCGGCCAAAGTCCATCAGGTCATCGGTGGAAAAAAGTGGCGGCGCTTTGGGGCGGGCCACCAGCTGTGACGCCTGAACTGCAAAGGTTGCGGCAAGCGAATCCTTGCTGACGATCTCAACGTTGCGGAGCGATCGGGACACCGCGTCGCCGCTGGCGCTGCCCGCAGTGACCAGCGGTTCAGCGGCGGACAGAATGGCACCATTTCCAGTGGTTACCGTTGTCCGCCCAATGGGCAGAAGAGCCGCAGCCACATCCAGGAAACCATGACCCCATTCCGAACTGTAAGCATGTTCGAAATCGGCCGCCAATTGCGTTGTTCCGCTTTGAGTGAAGCCTGCGAACTCATTGTCGGCAGAGGCCAGTAAGCGGATCCGCAGCTGCTGATGGGTCATGGCGGGGAAGGCCTCGGCCAGCAGCGCAAGCGCCCCGGCAACTGTCGGCGCGGCAAAAGACGTGCCAGTGCCGAAATCGTAACTGCTGTCAGAGCCGGCCTCGGCACCGGTCCAGCTTCCGTTTGCAGAAAGGCACCAGGCTGCCGCCTCAAGGCAGGCCGCGGAGACGCGCTGCGCTGAAACGATGTCATCCCCGTTCATTTCAGGAACGCCGTTCACAACCGCAAGCCAGCTTTGTTCCAGGTCCGGCTCGAACACCGGCAGGCTTGCCATCAAGCCGCTTGTCGACAGGCTGGTGTCATTGGGGGCGGCAAAAACAACGATCCCGTTTTGCGCATAGGTCTTCAGTGAGGCAAGGTAGGTCCTGCGGGCCGCCGAGCTGACGAACGCACTGTAGTCCGCCGCGCTGGCATAGAGGCCGGTATAGCCCCAAGAGTTATTCAGGGCGACCGCGCCTGCCGCCGTGGCCGCGTCTGCGGTGGCGCTCAGCTGCCCAAGGGTCGCGTAGCTTCCGAAGATCACATCCGCCCCCGGGGCGACCCCGATCATCGACGGTGAGTTGCCCGCGGCAACGGAGGCAACAAAAGTCCCATGATCAGTTTGCAGCACGCCGCTGCCCACGGTCACGTTTTTGCCGGCAAACACGTCGTGGCCGGCCCGGAAGCCGCTGTCCGAGAAGGCAATGACCTCTCCGGCGCCGGTCAGCCCTGCCGCATGCGCATAGTGGATGTCGGCGTGATCGATCGGGTTGCCTGCCAGGCGCACGTCCACGCCGGCATCAAACCGGCCATTCCCGTTATTGTCCGCGTAGACAGTGCCCGGCGCTGTCTGCCGCGTATACCGCGCGTCCTGGGTGAGCAGCCGCGTCGCATCTGCGCGAATGGAATCAAGGCTGCTGATAAAGGAGGCAAGCAATGTTGCGCTGGAGGTGAGCGGTAGACCCGAGGCGGCGGATCCGCCAGAGCTGCCGCTGTCGGCGCCAGCGCCGCCTCCTTTACATCCGGCTAAGAGGAAGGGGGTGGACAAAACTGCAGCTATTGAAAGCTTTGCGAGGTTCATTGAGGGATCTCTTCAGGCTCGGGCAATTTTTAACTGAGTGGAAAGTACTGGTCTGACTGAGTCTGCTTGCCTTGGCGGGCATTGAAAATGCCTGCGCGTATCTCAAGGCTGTCCGCCTTGGTAATCTCAGGAAGGTCATTCCGTTGATTTTGGCGAAATCTCTGGTTCCGGCATTTCTTTGTTTTGTAGCATTCCTCCATAAGGATAGTTCAGTAAAAAATGAAAACGGTTCAGTTGCGGACCGATAAACGAGGGTGAGAATCCCTTGTTGAGCCGGTGGAAAAGGGTTGAGCCGGAAAACAGGCTAGTCTTCCCGGCCACGCGCCAGGGGGCATGCTTCCCGTGCGGGTTGCGCCGGGCGGGTCACGGTGGCGGGTTCGAACAGAGCCAGGCAGGGAGTTTTCAGGCTTCAAACCCATTGCGGGC
>CAJXHQ010000527.1 GCA_913054485.1 uncultured Paracoccaceae bacterium | reverse complement strand
CCGCGGTCAAAAAATAAATTGACCACGGTCAATAACAAACCCGTGAGGCCCTATGACCCGTGCTCCGCAGAAACGCAGGCTTGAAACCCGCGCCCGGCTTCTGGCCGTGGCCGAAGAGATCGTGGCCGAGGGCGGCTATGGCGCCCTCAGGGCCGAGGATGTAGTCAGCCGGGCCGGGGTGGCAAAGGGAACGCTGTTCTCGCATTTCAGAGATATGGACGGGCTGCTGGCGGTTCTGATCGGCGGCAGAGTGATGACGCTGCTGGACGAAATGGAGCAGACCGCCCCTCCGCAAAGCCCGGCACAGATCTGCGCCGTTCTGGCCCCGCAGCTTGAATTTGTCGGCCGCGAGCGGGTGATTTTCGATATCCTGCTGCGCTACTCCGGCGTGACCGCAGCACAGGCTGAAGAGGTAATTGCCGAGGGTTTCCTGCGTCAGGTCAGCATTCTGGAGGATTGGCTGCGCCCGATGCAGGCTGCAGGCTCGATCCGCACCGACCAGCCCGCGCTATTGCTGGCTGAGGGTATCCAGGGCTTTCTGAACCATGTGCTCGCCATCTGGTTCTGCCAGGAGCATGATACCGGCGACAGCCCGCGGGCCGCATTGCAGCCCTATATCGACGCCTGGCTGGTCACGTGAAGGGCAGGATCAGCCCGACCAGGATCAGCAGCCCCGCCGCCGTCAGATTCATCCGCCGCAATGCCGCCGGCGAGCTGACGATGCGCCGCACCCGGTGAATAAAGCCGGCAAAGGCCAGGTTGCCTGCCAGCGGCACCACGAAGGATAGGCCGGCAATCGCCGCGGCATCCGCCCAGGTCACCGATGTCAGGTCAAAAAAACCCGGCAATACCCCCATGTAAAACAGGATCGCCTTGGGATTGCCCAGTATCGCCGCCACCCCGGCCATAAATCCGGCCCAGATACCGGGCCGCGTCAGCGCGCTGTTTTCCTGCAAGCCGTCACCCGCATGGCGGATCAGCAGGACGCCCATGCCGAGAAACATCGCACTCGCCACCCAGCGCAGGGCAGTCATGATGCCGGTGATCTCTGAGACCATCCAGGACATGCCGGCAATGGCAATCAGCGGCCAGAGGATATCGCCGCAGGCCACCCCCAGTGCCAGCGGCCAGGCCGCATTGAACCCGCCCGACACCGAGCGCGCCATCAGCGCCAGCCAGACCGGCCCCGGTGTCAGAAACAGGATCAGCAGTGCACCGGCGTAAAGCGCCAGATCCAACGGCGTGACCGTCACGGCCCGCTGACGCTGCTGTCCGCGCCCACCTCCAGCACCTGAGCACGGTCTCCCAGTTCTGCAAAAAGCTCAGGCCCGGTGCCAGTCATCCAGGCCTGCGCGCCAAGCGCGCAGATCTCGTCATAAAGCGCAGCGCTGCGGGTCGCGTCCAGATGCGCGGCCACCTCATCCAGCAGCAGGATCGGAGGCGCACCCTCCATTTCGGCCAAGGCGCGCGCATTGGACAGGATCAGCGAGACCAGCAGCGCCTTCTGCTCGCCCGTCGAACAATCCCGCGCAGGAACACCCTTTGCGGCAAAGGTGCCGATCAGATCCGACCGGTGCGGTCCCACAAGCGTGCGCCCCACGGCCAGATCGCGGCTGCGGCCGTCTTCCAGTGCGGCCCGCAGATCCTCTGTGCTGGCGGGCATATCCCCCTCAGCCTGGACCAGCTCCAGTTCGGCTGCGGGAAACTGCGTTGCCGCATCCTCCTGCGCCATCCTCAATGCCTCAAGTGCCGCAACACGCACGGCGTGAATGCGGTGGCCCGCCTCGGCCATCTGCCCCTCCAGAACCCGGTACCAGGCGGCGTCGCGCACCTGTTCCTTCAACAGCCGGTTGCGCTCGCGCATTGCCTTTTCATAGGTCAGCGAGGCCTCAGCGTGATCCGGCTCGAAACTCAGCGCCACCCGGTCGAGGAACCGGCGGCGGCCTTCTGCACCCTCGATCCACAGCCGGTCCATGACAGGCACCAGCCAGACCACGCGGGAAATCTGCCCCAGGGCGATCTGGCTGGCGGATTTATTGTCGATCTTCACCTGCCGGGCATTGCCGCCCTCGGACCAGGTTTCCACCTCGTAAGTCTGATCCGGCGCCTGCAAGACACCCTTCAGCTTCCAGCCGACACTCTCTGGCCGGCGCGCCATCTCTGCTGCACTGGCCCGGCGTATGCCCCGCCCGGGCGAAAACAGCGAGACCGCCTCGAGAATATTGGTCTTCCCCGCCCCATTCGGCCCGTGGATCGCCAACGGCCGACCGTCCAAATGCAATTCCGCCCGCAAATGCGAGCGGAAATGAGACAGGGTCAGGGATGTCAGGGCCAGCACTTAACAGCGCCCCCCTTTCCTCTTGCTGAAAATATTCCCGCCGGAGGCAGCGCCCGAGGGGCGCCCCCTCCAACGCTTGTCAAACGCGCATCGGCATGACGACGTAAACGGCGCTATCGTCATTGCCTTCCCGCATCAGCGTCGGATCGCCGGAAGAGTTGAACATGAAGACAGCGTTTTCCCGGTCCACCTGACTGGCAATTTCCTGCAAGTATTTGGCGTTGAAGCCGATTTCCAGCCGCTCGTCACCATAAGCCACAGCCAGCTCCTCTTCCGCAGCGCCACTGTCAGGGGCGTTCACGGACAGCACCAGCCTGTCTTCATCCAGCTGCAGCTTCACCGCGCGCGACCGCTCGGAGGAAACAGTCGCGACCCGGTCCACTGCCTGGGCGAACTCGGCGGCATCCACTTCCAGTCGGCGGGTATTGCCGGCCGGGATCACACGGGAATAGTCGGGGAAGGTGCCGTCGATTACCTTCGAAGTCAGGGTGATATCCGGAGTGGCAAAGCGCACCTTGGTTTCGCTGACTGACACGGCGATATCCATCTCGTCATCATCCAGCAGCTTGCGCAGCTCGCCCACAGTTTTGCGGGGCACAATCACGCCCGGCATGTCGG
>CAJXHQ010000526.1 GCA_913054485.1 uncultured Paracoccaceae bacterium | reverse complement strand
ATGGCCTGGCCCAGGCCATGACCGGGCACCGGCGCCACTGCAATGGGGCGGGCGAGGGCGTCCAGTTTATGCAGGTGGCCAAAGAGATTGGCCGCGGCCTCTGCCAAGTCACCCGCCTCAGAGAGATTCAGGTCGCAATCCATAGCACCGAAGCCCAAAAGCAGTTCCTCGCCCTGCGGTGCCGCGGCGTTCAGGCGCACGGGGGATACCGGTGCGTAGTGGGACAGAAGCTGCCCCGGCGCGGTCAGCGGATCGGCGGCATCGCGCATCACCAGAGGGCAGCCCAGAACCGCCTCGATCTGTTCCGCTGCCAGCCCGCCCGGGCGCAGCAGCAGCGGGTGGGCTCCGGCGAGGCCAACGATGGTGCTTTCCAGACCCACATCGCAGGCGCCGTCATCCAGCACCGCGGCAATCCGCCCGTCCAGCCCGCTCAGAACATGGGCCGCGGTGGTGGGGCTGATCCGGCCCGAAGGGTTGGCCGAGGGCGCTGCGACCGGGCCGTCAAGCGCCTCCAGCAAGGCTTGCGCGCTGGGATGGGCAGGCACCCGTAGGGCGAGGGTGGAAAGCCCGGCTGTTACCAGCTGTGATATCCCGTGGCCGTCTTTCAGAGGCAGCACCAGGCTTAACGGGCCGGGCCAGAAAGCCCGTGCCAGTTTCTCGGCCGTTTCGGTCCACTCAACATAGCGCTGTGCGGCACTGATACTGGCAACATGGGCGATCAGCGGATTGAAAGAGGGGCGGCCCTTGGCCTCATAGACCTTGGCCACCGCAACCCCGTTGCGGGCATCTGCGCCCAGGCCGTAGACTGTTTCCGTCGGGAAGGCGACCAGCTCGCCAGCGCCCAGCAGGGCTGCTGCCCGAGCAATGCCCGCGGCCTCCGGTTTCAGAGTTTCTGTTATGCTGCCCATAAGCTGTGACGCCGCGTTTTGATTGCTATACGAGACCGGGCCAGTAGGTAATCGGTCAAGCCCAGACTTTTACCGGCATCGGGGAGGGAAGCCAAGCCAGCCCGCGACTGCAACAACAACTTGAGGATGCCCATGACTTTTCGTGCGCCCGTTTCCGATCACGAGTTCATCCTGAAACAGCTGACCGGCTTTGACCAGGTCTCTGCTACCGACCGCTTCGCCGAGGCCGACGCCGATGTTGCAACTGCCATCCTGACCGAGGCGGGCAAGATGTGCGACGAGGTGATCGCGCCTTTGAACCGCAATGGCGACCTGCAAGGGGCGGTGCTGGAAAACGGTGTTGTACGCACCTCGCCGGGGTTCGATGCCGGTCTGAAGGCCATTGCCGAAGGCGGCTGGGTCGGCATGAGCGCGCCGCAGGAATACGGCGGCATGGGGCTGCCGATGGCGCTGACCACCGCGGTGAACGAGATGATGGCCGGCGCCTGCCTGTCGCTGCAGCTGTCGCCGCTGATGACGCAGGGCCAGATCGAAGCGCTGGAAGCCCATGCATCTGACCAGCTGAAAGAGGTCTTCCTGCCCAAGATGATCGCCGGCGACTGGGCCGGCACGATGAACCTGACCGAACCGCAGGCCGGCTCGGACGTTGGCGCGCTGACCACCAAGGCAGAGCCCAACGGTGACGGCACTTATGCGATCAGCGGCCAGAAAATCTACATCACCTGGGGTGACAATGACATCACTGAAAACGTCTGCCATCTGGTGCTGGCGCGGCTCCCCGACGGGGTGCCGGGGACCAAGGGCATCTCGCTCTTCATGGTGCCCAAGCTGATCCCGGATGAAAATGGCGAACCCGGCCCGCGCAATACTCTGAACGTGGTCAGCCTTGAGGAAAAACTGGGCCTGCACGGCTCTCCCACTTGCGTGATGCAATATGACGGCGCCACCGGCTGGCTGGTCGGCAAAGAGCACGGCGGCATGGCGGCGATGTTCACCATGATGAACAATGCGCGCCTTGGTGTCGGCGGGCAGGGCGTTGGCATTGCCGAAGGCGCCTATCAGCACGCGCTGGCCTATGCGCTGGATCGCAAGCAGGGCAAATCCCCCACCGGCACCATCGCAGGCCACGCCGATGTGCGCCGCATGCTGATGGAGATGAAGGCCGATGTCTTCGCCTCCCGCGCGATCCTGCTGTCCAACGCTGTTGCTATCGACATGGCACAGGCCACGCGCGAAGCGGAATGGCAGGCCCGCGCCGCCTTCCTCACTCCGATTGCCAAGGCTTTTGGCTCCGAGACAGGCATGCGCGTTGCCGAAACCGGCGTTCAGGTGCACGGCGGCATGGGCTTCATCGAAGAGACCGGGGCTGCGCAATATTACCGTGACGTGCGCGTCACCGCGATCTATGAGGGCACCAATGGCATTCAGGCCATGGACCTTGTGGCGCGCAAGATGATGGACGGCGGCGAGATGGCAAACCGGCTGATGGATGAGATCGAGGAGCAGGCAGAACGCGCCCGCGCCACGCATCCGAACATGGCCGAAGCGGTCTGGCAGGCCTGCGAGAGCTTGCGCGAAGCTACCGACTGGGTGGTCGAGCAGACCGACCTGAACGATCGCTTTGCCGGTGCTGTGCCCTACCTTGCGGCCTTTGCCCGGGTGCTGGGCGGCCACTTCCACCTTGGCGCTGCCATGGCAGAGCCGGGCGGCGCGCGCGAAAAACTGGCGCGCTTCTACATCACCCGCATGCTGCCCGAACATGCCGGCCTGCTGGCCCATGCAACGGCAGGCGCGGAAGGCACCTTTGCCCTCACCCTCGACGAATTGGCAGGATAAAACATGGCCTCAGTCCCCCCTGTATCGCTCAAAACCCCCTGGGAAGAGCCGCCGGAGCAGGGCGGGGCTATTGAGGTGGCAGAGGGCGTCCTTTGGATGCGCCTGCCGCTGCCGATGAAGCTGGACCATGTGAATGTCTACGCGCTGGATGACGGCGACGGCTGGACGGTGATCGACACCGGCATGTCGTCGCGCAAGAGCCGCGCCATTTGGG
>CAJXHQ010000525.1 GCA_913054485.1 uncultured Paracoccaceae bacterium | reverse complement strand
AGCCGCTGAAAGCCAGCCGGCGCCGGGGCCATCAGAACGTCGAGCAGCTGAGCAGATTGCGGTCCGCGGTCCATCACGTCGCCCAGGCAGACGATTAGCTTGGTGCCTGGCAGGCCGCTTCCGTCGCGCACGATCTGCTCTTCCATCTCCTGATAGAGCTGCAGGCAGCCATGCAGGTCCCCGACCGCGTAGATTGCTGCGGGAAACTCGGGCAGTTTCAGAACCCGGGCTTTTTTGCTGGAAGCAGTCCGTTTTTTGAAGAACACCATTAAACCCGCTTAGAAATCCCAATCGCAACAATCGCAATGAAGAGGTAAGTATTGGCAGCAACTTCCAGGCTGAAGTCGCCCATGGAATGCAGCGACGCCGCGACGACTGCTGCGGCGGCTGCGGCTGCGGGAACGTAGGTGGTTTCCCGCTCGCGCACTTGTGCCAGCATCTTGCAAAAGCACCATCCGGTCAGGACAACAGGGATGCTGCCCGCGACCACTCCCAGCTCGGACCAGAGGGTCAGCACAGTGTTGTGCGGCCTGTCCCAGATGACACTGGTATCCAGCCCCGGCTGATGAAACATCTCAAAAGCGACCGAATAGCCGTCCAGGCCAAATCCAAGAAGCGGCCGTTCGGCGATCATTGCCAGGGATTGCTTAAAGAGTTCCAGGCGGGTGAGGGCATTGTTTTCTAGGAGGACCATCCGCTCCGCCAGTAGCGGGCCCGCCAAGAGTAAAGCCATTATCGCGATCAGGGCTGCAACAGCCAAAGTTCCAAGTATTCGGATCCGGGACAGCTGGCGCGACTTCAGCATGATCAAGGACAGCAGAAAAAGCGTCCCGGCCAATGCGGAGAAAGCTCCCAGTCGTGAGCCGGTTGCCGCCACTGCAGCCAGGATCACACAGGCCAGCGCGGCATGGGACAGAACCCTGGCGGAAAGGATGTTGCTCCAGGACTTGGGCCGTGTCGATCGCGGTGCGGGCCCGAACAGTATTCCCAGCGTACGCGAAAATCCGATCATAAGGCCCATACTCAGAAACGTGGCAAAGCTATTGCGATTGACGAATGTGCCGGTCGCAAAACCTTCATAGGCCGTTTTCGGAGAGAACAGCAGGCTGTCATCCAGGAAAGCCAAAGCCACCAGCGCCCATACAGCGTGCAGGAATACGCCCCAGAACAGCCATTTCATGAAACGTGCCGCCCGCTGCGCGTTGGCGCCGATCTCTAGTGCAAGCACAAACAGCAGGGCGTAGCTGGCGAGGCGGACGAGACCCAGCGACGTTGCACCGGTGGAGACGGTCAGTCTATTCGGCAATAGCTCGTCCGAAACACCGCCGATACTCCAGCCTCCGGCCGGCAGAAGCTGAAGCGCCGAGAACAGTATCACCGCAAACCCGGCTGCAATGATACCCGAATGCGCCCGACTCCGCATAGGACGGCCCGGTTCCTGTATCGCAACGCCTGCCACTTGAACGATCGCCAACAGAGAAATTGCAATCGCAAACACCAGCCACGCCAGCGGCCGGTTCGCCCCGAGTGACATTGGAGCAACCATCAGCATAACAGCCAAGGTCGCCGCGACCGCATCGTTCAACTTGGCGGTGGAAAGCGGAAACGAACCGGCGCCGGAAGAGTCCAGTTCAACGGTGTCGAATTCAATTGCGGCTTCATCTTCCGCTGCATGCGGACGGGCCTTCGCTCTTGCCGGGTTTGTGCCGACCCGGCGCGGTTCCTGCTTGAAGAAGTCACCCACTTTATCGCTCCCTAGTCCTGCAACAGCGATTTCACGTGAGCAGTTAATCTTCGTTGGTGCTGAGCGCTGCCTTTCTGCAATGCGCCTTGAAGCCATTCTTGGTGCTGCGGGAATCTGATATACAGCTGGGCAAGCAGAGAATGATACCTGTTGTCTGCCAGCACAGTCAGTACATCCGAATAGGCAGTTTCTTCCGGAACCCGAAGGGTCCCGGTCAACCCGGCATCTAACAGCAGCCTGACCCTGCGCGCTGCCAGCCACCCCTCAATGCGCGCAGTCTGGTAGCTGGCCTCGAAATGCACACCGGCCCGTTCGAAGTCCTTCAGGTTGAAAGCCGCTCTCGCCTGTACAAGATGTGCGATTGACAGCGTCGGGGAGCTGTTCAGGGCCGCTTTTGCGTTGCGTGCGCAGGCCCGGGAAAGGTTTTCCACGGTCTGCTGGCCCGAAACGCGCACATAGGATGAGGCCAGCAAATCATCGCAATCCGACAACTGCCGGACCTGTGTCAAGACCGCGCCCGCCTCGGTCAGGCTCGGTTCAGAGGATGCGGCTCTCAGAACAATGAATGCCTGATCCTGACCGGCCTCCGATAGAGCCCTGGTCTCCGGACCTATCCGGGCGGCCGCTAGGAGCAATGTCAGCACCGCCGCAGCAACTATCAGCGCCCGGAAACTGACAATATTCAGCATTTCGGTCCCAAACGGAGCATTTGACAAAACCTTCTATTCAACGCCAATCCCATAGATTGGTTCGCTTCGCATTGGCAACAGGTGAAGAGCGGATTTTCCAATTATTTGAAACTCTAGAAGTTTAGGCTTGGGCCATATTTCGATCACAGTTTTAGACCCGGCAGGCCTTAAAGCTTCGATAATTTTTTTCAGACGGCAGATATTGGCGCGGCTTTAACCCGCTGCGCCGCGCGCCGTCCGGATCGGGAAGAATCCCGGCTTCCGCCATCTGACAGAACCTCCTGTCATCCCCGGCCTTTCCTGGCCGTTCAGAAATCGAGTCTGCTATGTATCGAGACCCGCCCCGCGGTCCCGGACGGCGAAGCTTTGCCCGCTGTCTGAGAATGGCCGCTGCCTCTCTGCTCTTCGCTGCTGCGGCGCTTCAGCCGCTGCCGACAAGCGCATCAACCGTACTGCGCGTTTCCAACGACGGCGGCGGCAGTATCACCGACCGGGTTGAGCTCATCCAGGAAATCCGGCAGCAAGGA
>CAJXHQ010000524.1 GCA_913054485.1 uncultured Paracoccaceae bacterium | reverse complement strand
GGAGGACGCGGTGGAGCTGACGCAGGCGCGGCTGCGCGAATGTTCCGTGCGCCTGGACTGGGTGCCGCAGCCGCGGGGAGAACTCTTCGTGCGCGGCGGCGAGGTGCGGCTGACCCAGGTCTTTGTCAACCTGATCAACAATGCGGCAGACGCGATGCTGGAGCAGGAAGAGCGGCTGATCCGGATCATGATCAACAGCGGCGACCGGCTTGCGGTGACCGTGCGCGACATTGGCCCCGGCCTGAAAGAGCCGGAAAAGGTCTTCGAGCCATTCTACTCTACCAAGGCGGTCGGTAGCGCCGAGGGCATGGGGCTGGGGCTGTCGATATCCTACGGGCTGGTACAGAGTTTCGGCGGCAATATCCGCGGGCGCAACACCGGAACAGGGGCGGAATTCACCGTGGAGCTGGATTATTGGAGCGGGGAGAAGGCGGAATGACACGCAGGGTGCTGGTGGTCGATGATGATGCCGCGGTGCGCGAGGCGCTGTCGCAGACGCTGGAGCTGCATGATCTGGAGCCGGTCACTGCGGGCTCCTTCGTGGCGGCCAAGGATCTGATCACGCCCGGCTTTGACGGGGTGATCCTGTCGGACATGCGGATGCCGGGGCGCGACGGGTTTCACTTGCTGGACTACGCCCGCCGGCAGGACGCGGAGCTGCCGGTGATCCTGCTGACAGGTGAAGGTGATATCCCCATGGCGGTCAAGGCTATCGGGCAGGGGGCCTTTGGGTTCCTGGAAAAACCCTGCGCGGCAGAGGACTTGGTGGGCGAACTTGCACGTGCTTTGAAGACCCGCGCGCTGGTGCTGGAAAACCGCCGCCTGAAGGCGCAGCTGGAGCGCGGCGATGCGGCGGCGCGGATGCTGTTCGGAACCTCTCCCCAAGCCGACGAGCTGAGATCCCGCGTGCGCGCCGTCGCCCCGACCGGCGCCGAAGTGCTGGTGACCGGCGCGCCGGGCAGCGGCATCTCCAAGGTCGCTGAGGTGGTCCACCTGATGTCACCGGCGGGGCAGGGGCCGTTTGTGAAACGCCCGGCTGCGGGGGTGAGGCCGGAAGATCTGGACGCCCTGTGGGAAGAGGCCGAGGGCGGTTCTGTCTTTCTGGACGAGCTTCCGGCGCTGCCGGAAGCTGCGCAATACGCGCTGCTGGAGCGGCTCGAACAGGGCGGGCCGGTGCGGGTGATCGCGGGGGCTGCGGCGGATCTGGCGTCCCTTGCGGGTAAGGGGGACTTCAATGCAGATCTGTTTTACCGGCTGGATGTGATGCGGGTGCGTATCCCCTCGATCGCGGAACGCCCCGGCGACATTCCGGTGCTGTTCCGCCATTACGTGGCGCAGGCGGCTGAGCAGGCGGGCATTGCGGCCCCGGAGGTAAGCGAGGATCACCTTGCGCGTCTGATGGCGCAGGACTGGCCGGGCAATGCGCGCTCTCTGATGTCGGCGGCGATGCGCTTTGTGCTGGGCATGCCGGAGGAGATATCCGAGGCGGCAGGCCTGGGGCTGGCCGAGCAGATGGCGCAGGTGGAACGGTCGCTTCTGATCGCCGCATTGGGCCGCCAGAACGGCCGCGCGGCAGCGGCCGCAGAGGCGCTGAAACTGCCGCGCAAAACCTTTTACGACAAGCTGGCGCGCTACGGCATCCGGCCTGAGGATTACCGGCGCTGATCCTGGAAAACACCGCCCGGCCTTGCGATTCCCCTGTAATTCAGCGGCATCTAAATCTGTGCGGAAATCCGCACAGGTAAAAAAAACCTTGTGCGAAATTCCGCACAGCGTAAAGATGGGGGAAGACGATAAGACTTCAATTCAATTTCTAACCTGCTGAAATACCTGAACTTCCCGCGGAAATTGCCGCTTTTTGCATCACAGTGTTGAGCCATCTCCGCCATCGCGGGATGCTTTCCATGGGACCCCGCACGGCCAACTCCGCGCGGGGCAGGAGATCAAACCAAAAGGGGAGAAGACATGAAGTATCTGATGAGCACCGCCGCCGCACTGGCCCTCACCGTGACCGCCGGCACCGCGCAAGCCGCCTGCGACGATGGTGAGATCGTGGTGAAATTCGCCCATGTCACCAACACCGACAAACACCCGAAGGGCATCGCCGCCTCGCTGCTGGAAAAGCGCGTCAACGAGGAAATGAACGGCACCATGTGCATGGAGGTCTTCCCGAACTCCACGCTGTACAATGACAACAAGGTGCTGGAAGCGATGCTGCAGGGCGACGTGCAGCTGGCCGCGCCCTCGCTGTCGAAGTTCGAGAAATTTACCAAGCAGTTCCGCCTCTTTGACCTGCCCTTCATGTTCAAGAACATCGAAGCTGTGGATGCCTTCCAGGGCTCTGAGACCGGTCAGGACATGATGAATTCGATGCAGCGCCGCGGCCTTCAGGGCCTGGCCTTCTGGCACAATGGCATGAAGCAGATGTCGGCCAACAAGCCGCTTGTCTCGCCCGCAGACGCCAATGGGCTGAAGTTCCGCGTGCAGTCTTCGGATGTGCTGGTCGCCCAGATGGAAGCCATCGGCGGCAGCCCGCAGAAAATGGCCTTCTCAGAAGTTTACGGCGCGCTGCAGCAGGGTGTTGTGGACGGTCAGGAGAACACCTGGTCCAACATTTACGGCAAGAAATTCTTCGAGGTGCAGGACGGTATCACCGAAACCAACCACGGCGTGCTGGACTATCTGGTGGTGACCTCGGTTGACTGGCTGGACAGTCTGGACCCGGCCGTGCGCGAGCAGTTCCTGACCATCATGGGTGAAGTGACCGCAACCCGGAACTCTGAATCCGCCAAGGTGAACCAGGAGGCCAAACAGTCAATCATTGATGCCGGCGGTGAAGTCCGTGCGCTGGACGCTGACCAGCGTCAGGCCTGGGTCGATGCGATGAAGCCCGTCTGGGAGCAGTTCGCAGGCGACGTCGGCCAGGACAAGATTGACGCCGCACAGGCGATCAACGCCGGGTT
>CAJXHQ010000523.1 GCA_913054485.1 uncultured Paracoccaceae bacterium | reverse complement strand
CGATCAACCTGATCTGCGACACCATGCGCTCGGCCTCGATGAACTATGACGACCCGCATCAGGTGGAAGAGGTGCTGGAAAAGCGTATCGAGGCGAATCATCACCATGCGATGCACGGCAGCCATGCGTTGCAGACCGTCGCCGACGCGCTGCCCGCGCTGGGGATTGTTGCGGCGGTTCTTGGCGTGATCAAGACCATGGCCTCAATCGACCAGCCGCCCGAGGTTCTCGGCAAGATGATCGGCGGCGCCCTGGTGGGTACCTTCCTCGGCATCTTCCTGGCCTATTGCCTGATGGCGCCCTTTGCGGCCCGCGTGAAAGGCGTGGTCGAAGAAGATGCGCATTTTTATCAGCTGATCCGCGAGGTGCTGGTGGCAAACCTGCACAACCACGCCGCCGCGATCTGTATTGAAGTGGGCCGGCAGAACACGCCCTCGCACATCCGCCCCGGATTCTCGGAGCTGGAGGAGGCCCTGAAATCGGTCAAGGATGCAGCATGATCCGATCCCTCCACACGCTGATCGCGGTGCTGGCGCTTGCCGGGCCGCTGTCGGCTGAAACCATCACCGCCCAGTCGGGAGAACACGACGGGTTTTCGCGGCTGGTGATGCGGATACCGGACGGCACCGACTGGTCGCTGACCCAGGACGGGCGCAGCGCGACGCTGAACCTCGGCGCGGGCGGTGCGGTCTATGACACGTCGCGGGTGTTCAACAAGATCCCGCGGCAGCGGATTTGCTCCCTGCGCCAGGACGCTCCGGGTCAGCCTCTGCGCTTTGACCTCGGCTGCGACTGTTCTGTGCGCGCGTACCAGCTGTCCAACGGCTACCTGGTGATCGACGTCCGGGACGGGGTGACCAACGGCATGGCTGCCTCTTTCGGAACCCTGCCGCCACCCGCGCCGCTTAATCCGCTGGGCCAGCTGGTGTCCTCGAACGGCTACCGGTTCAACCTGCCCTCCGGGCAGATTGGGGATGCGCAATCAGCGCTGGAGCTGGCGGCGGCCGTGGCCGGCCGGCCGGTTGTGCAGGCCTCAAAAGCCCCGCTGCCAGCGCCGGGCATGCCGCTGACGCTGCCCCTTGTGACCCGCGATCTCGCACTCAGCATTCCGGCGGCCGAGCCACCTGAAGCGGACCCGGAACCGCAGGTCGTAGCAGAGGAAAAGCCCGCACCGGAACCTGTCGAAACCGCGTCTGTGCCCGCCACGGAAAACTCTTCCATGCATACGCCGGAAGTTCAGGCCGAGCTGCTGTTCGATGTGGCAGAGACTGAACGTGCTGCGGCGGTGGGCGAATCGGAACAGCGTCTGCTGGAGCAGATCGGCCGTGCCACCAATCAAGGCCTGCTGGACCTGGTCGCGAATGCGGTCGACGGGGCTGAAGCAGATACGCTGCTGGCGCCGCTTAGCGCCCAGATGCGCCAGACCAGCCCGCTGAACCACGTGTCGGTGACAACCGCCATCGACCGCGACATGCTGAACGTGCCGCGCACCCAGGCCACCGCAGGGCTGGAAAGCCTCTGCCTGCCGCAGGAGCAGCTGGCGGTCTACGACTGGGGCAGCGAAGATCCCTTCTCTGATCAGCTGTCGGCTCTGCGGTCCTCGCTTTATGGCGAGTTTGACCGGGTGGATAACCAGACCGCCCTGGACCTGGCGCGGCTCTACCTGTTCTTCGGCTTCGGGGCCGAGGCGCGCGGTGCCCTGGCGCGGGTGCCTGCCGATATGGCCAACCTGGAGGTGATGGAGCAGATGGCCCGCGTGATGGATGGCGAGCCGCTTCCGATCAACCATGTCTTTGCCGGCCAGCAAGGCTGTGAAAACGACGCCGCTCTCTGGGCCGCGCTGGCGGATGGCGTGGTGAAGGATCACGCCAGCAAGGATCACATCCAGCAGGCGCTGTCGCGGATGCCTGTGCACCTGCGCGTGGCCATCGGCCCGCGGGTCAGCACCTTCTTTGCCGAAGCGGATGAGAAACATATGGCAACCGCCGCCCTGCGCGCGGTGGAGCGCAGCGGGGTGGAGGATATTCCTTCCATCAACCTGGCTGAAGCTGCGATTGCCGAGATGGAAGGCGACACTGAAACCCAGGCTGAAGAGCTGACAGAAGAAGTTGCAACCCGGACCGTGAATGCGCCGCATGCGCTGATCGAACTGATCGGGCTCAGCTTCAGCGAACGCCGCGCCCTCTCGCCGGATGTTCCGGATCTGGTGGCTTCTTATGAAATGGAGAATCGCGACGGAGAGCTGGGTCCGGACCTGCGCCGTGCCGAGGCCACGGCGCTGGCAATGACCGGTTCTTTCGACCAGGCCTTCCTGGCGCTGGCGGATTTGAGCGATACCGACGGTCCGCAGGCGCGCACGGCTGCCGCCGAACCGGTTCTGATGATGCTGACCGAACGCGCCGATGATGTGACCTTCCTGAAATACGGGCTGCTGTTTGCCAATCAGGCCACCGCGCGCTAAGCCGAGCCAGTATCGCTGCCGCTGGCCCGCCGCCTTCTGGACCTGGGTTTTGCCGCGCAAGCGCGGGAACTTCTGATGAAACCGTCCCGCGAAGGGCCTGACGGGCCGCGCCGCCTGATGATGGCGGAAGCCGCGCTGCAAATGGACAAGCCGCACCGCGCCCTGATCGAGCTGATGGGCATGGAGGGCACCGAAGCTGATATGCTGCGCGCCGAGGCCCATTGGATGACCGGCGAATACCGCGAAGCGGGCGAATACCTGATGGAAGCGGATGAGAAGGAAGAGGCCGCGCGCGGCTTCTGGCACTCTGAAGATCTTGAGACCGCCGCCGCCGCGGGCGAGACCTCTTTTGCGGAAGTGGCCGAGGTGACCTCGGCGCTGGAACAAAAGGCAGACGAGCCGGGCGAGATGACGCCGCTGGCGCGCGCCAAGGCGCTGGTGGAAAGCAGCATCGGCACGCGGGACGAAATCGCCGCATTGCTGCAGAGCGTGAAGCCGGAAGACCGCGAAGAGAATT
>CAJXHQ010000522.1 GCA_913054485.1 uncultured Paracoccaceae bacterium | reverse complement strand
TCTTCTGCGTGGGACACGAGGTTTTCTCCAATTCCAGCGCCCGTTTAGGCCAAACATGCGCATGCATCGCGCGATGGGCGCAATGACTCAGGCGCGTGTCTAGCGGGGAGAAACCGGTTCGTCCAGCGGTCAAAGCGGCGCAGAAAGCCGCAGGGGGCCAATATTGTGACGCTGGGGTGACGCTGCCGCATGGAAATCTGCACGGCAAATGCAGATTTCAAGAGGAGGCAGCGGTTTCAGCCGGGTTTTGTGGCTGCCATAGAGGCGCGCGATTCGAAATCGGCCATCCAGGAGGCCAGGGAATCATTGCCCCGCCGCCAGTTGGTTTCCGGGTGGCGGAAGTCCACATAGTCCAGCGCGCAGGCCACCGCGATATGGCCGATGTCGATGGGGCCGTGCAAATGGGCCATCCAGCGCGCCTCCAGCGCGGCGCAGCCTGCCAGTATCTTGCCGCGCTGCGCGTCAAGCCATTGGTCCCATTGCTTTTCCTCCGGGCGCAGCCGCTTTTCATAGGACATCAGCACCGCCGCATCCATGATCCCGTCCGCCGTGGCCTCCAGTACCTTGGTATCCCAGCCGCCATCATACAGGCTGCCATCAGCGCGCGCGTTGAGGAACTCGCAGATGACACGGCTGTCATAAAGTGCGGGGCCATCGGCGCGTTCCAGCGCCGGAATCTTCATCAGCGGGTTCGATCCTTTCAGGTCCGCAGCAGGCACCGTGGGGGCGGTGACCACCGTATGGACCTCCACATCCTCCAGCTGACCCGTTTCATGCAGCACGATCATCACCTTGCGCACGTAGGGGGAAGCGGACGCGTGAAAAAGCTTCATCGAAATCTCCGTTCTTGTACCGCCTCACCCTAGCAGGTCTGGCCGCCCGCTAAAGCCCCAAGGCTGCGAAACCGCCGCGCAGGATTGCCCTTGATCCCAGCAAGGGTTCACTCAAGTGCTGGCGTGTATTCGGTGATGGCAGGGGAGGGCGAGCATTTTGATCATCAGGTTTGATGAGAACTCCTATTTCGTTTAGGTGGGAGTTCAGCGAACTGAGAGCAGACACGCTCTGCAAATAAGAAAGGACCCCTGTGTTTCACAAATTTGCGGACCTCTTCCCTTTGCGGCACTCCATCTCAAGGCTGAACCGCGCAAGAAGGTGGCACAGCCGGTCTTCCCGGCTGTCTAAATCAATCGCGGCCCAAAGTATGGTTCAGGGTGCGCCAGCCCGGTCTGAAGTCGCACGCGTTTTGTCGCTCTTGACGCCGTATGATTGCGGGATGCCGCTGAAGCGTATCGGAACACGTTACGACGGCGGATATCTGATCCCTGATGATTTGGCCGGAATCGAGGCATCGTTTTCACCGGGAGTGGCCGAAACGCTGGGGTTTGACTTGGAGATCGCGCGTACCGGAATTCCAACACATCTCGCGGATGCATCGGTTCCGCAACCGGCCAATATGGCGCCGAACATGAGCTTCACCGACGCTTTCATCGGCGCAGAAAACTCCGCTCCCTTCATCACCATGGACGCGTGGGTCGGAAAATTCTCTTCTGGTTCCGGAGACTTACTCCTTCAAATGGACATTGAGGGGGCTGAGTACGACGTCATTAGTGCGATAGAGCCCACTATGTTGGAGCGGTTTCGTATCATCGTGATCGAATTTCACGGGTTGGATCGGATTCTGGATCCTGATTTCCATCGAGAGCTGGATTCCGCGCTTTCTAAGCTGAACAGGAACCATGTTCCCTGTCATTTTCATCCCAACAACGCAGCCCCATATTTCCAGCTCTTCGGGCAAACGCTTCCTCAGGTATTCGAAGTAACATACATTCGCCGGGACCGGCGAAAGGATGATAGTATGGCCGTTGCACCATTGCCGCATCCTCTGGATGAGCCGAATGTGGCGGATATTCCCAATCCCGCGGTCTCAAACTTCTGGGCAATGACATAAGGCGCCCTTTACGGATGCGTTGTTGGTTTCGCTCGCCAGTCAAACCGTGAAGACTTGTCAATCAGGTGGTCCGGGCCTGTGTTTTGCCTTGTTGAGGCTCCCAATCTGCATGTCGCCGATTCAGCGGGGCATTAATGATAGGACGGCCTTCGAAGGACGACGCGGCGCCCCACCGGAACCATGAGCTTGCCAGGCCGAATTCCGGTCCGGATTCGCCGGTGGCCTTGTCTTGCGGTTGCCTTGCGCCGCCTTTGGCCAGGGTACTCGACCCGGGCGCGTGGATTAACTCTTGCACAACCCGGGGCCGCTTGGCAGTGTCGCGCCGTTCTCAGGGCGGGGCGGAATTCCCCACCGGCGGTATGCAGGGCGCAAGCACCTGTGAGCCCGCGAGCGGCTTCCGGAGTGAACGGGAGTGTCAGCAGATCTGGTGAGAGGCCAGAGCCGACGGTTACAGTCCGGATGAAAGAGAACGTGCGGCAGGGCTGTCCGGCAGGGCGGGACCTGGCGTTCGTGATCGCCTTGGGTGACGTGTCAAAACGCTAAGGAGATTACAATGACACACACCCGCTATGCTTTCATCAAGGCGCAATGGCACGCCGATATCGTCGACCGCGCATTGGAGGGGTTCTGCGAACTCATCCCTGCCGACCAGGTCGATGTCTTCGATGTGCCCGGCGCCTTTGAAATGCCGCTGCTGGCCCGCGACCTGGCCCAGACCGGAAAATATGCCGCTGTGGCCTGCGCGGCCCTTGTGGTCGATGGCGGCATCTACCGGCACGACTTCGTCGCCCAGGCTGTGGTCGACGGGCTGATGCGCGCCGGGATGGACAGCGGCGTGCCGGTTCTGTCGGTCTCGCTGACGCCGCATCATTTCCAAGAGACAGAGCACCACGTGGCGATCTACCGCGAGCATTTTGTGCAAAAGGGCCGCGAGGCCGCCGATGCAGCGCTGAAGATCGGCGCCGCCCGCGCCAAGGCACAGGCCGCCTGAGCCAAACCCCGCGTGCAGCGCGGCTTTTCAGCCCGCGCTGCACTT
>CAJXHQ010000521.1 GCA_913054485.1 uncultured Paracoccaceae bacterium | reverse complement strand
GAATCTGCCTCACAATCGGGTTGGTGCTTTGAGGACGCAGAGCGCCCTCAAAGCACCTCTCAGCAACACCCCTCCCTGATTGCCCCTTTGGGCAACGGGGAGGGCGGGCGGGAGTTGCCCAAAGGGGCAATCAGAACGGCGCCTCCACATCTCCCATGCGCACATAGACCGACTTCACCTGGCTGAAGTGCTTGATGGCCTCTTTCGAATTCTCACGCCCGACACCGGAGGCTTTCACACCCCCGAAGGGCGCTTCCACGGGCGCGTCGTTATAGGAATTGATGAAGCAGCTGCCCGCCTCCATCGCGCCGATCACCCGGTGCGCGCGGGTGAGGTCGCTGGTGAAGACACCCGCAGCCAGACCAAATTCCGTATCATTGGCCCGCGCGATGGCTTCTTCCTCGGTGTCGAACTCCAGCACCGACATGACGGGGCCGAAAATCTCTTCCTGCGCGATGGTCATATCGTCCCTGACATCAGCAAAGACGGTGGGCTGCATGAACCAGCCGGGCTGGTTCAGCCGCGCGCCGCCATAGACCAGCCGCGCGCCTTCCGCCTTGCCTTTTTCGACATAGCCCAGCGCGATCTCCATCTGCGCCTTTGACACCATCGGACCGAAGGTGGTTGCCTCGTCCTGCGGGTCACCAATTACGGCGCCCTTCAGACGCTCTGCCAGCCGGGCCAGGAACTTATCCTTGATGTCCTTCTGCACAAAGACCCGGGTGCCGTTGGAGCAGACCTGGCCGGAGGAATAGAAATTGGCCAGGATCGCGCCACCAACGGCGTTTTCCAGATCAGCGTCGTCAAAGATGATCAGGGGCGACTTGCCGCCCAGCTCCATGGTGACGTGTTTCATATCCGCCGCTGCAGCAGCATAAACTTTCTTGCCGGTCGGCACCGAACCGGTCAGAGAGACCTTGTCGACACGCGGATCAGTGACCAGCGCGCCGCCAACCTCGCCCATGCCCTGCACCACGTTGTAAAGCCCGGCGGGCGCGCCAGCCTCAAACAGGATCTCCGCCACTTTCAGCGCACACAGCGGCGTGGTCTCAGACGGTTTGAACACCATTGCATTGCCGCAGGCCAAGGCAGGTGCGCCTTTCCAGCAGGCGATCTGCGTCGGGTAGTTCCAGGCACCGATCCCAACGCAGAGCCCCAGCGGCTCGCGCACCGTATAGACCCAGTCCTGGCCCATCGGAATATGCTCTCCGGTGAGGCTGGCCGCCAGCCCGCCGAAGTATTCCAGCGCATCGGCACCCGAGGTGGCATCCACATAGAGGGTTTCCGACAAGGGCTTGCCGGTATCATAGGTTTCCAGCACCGACAGTTCGCGGTTGCGGGTCCGCATGATATCCGCGGCGCGGCGCAGCACCCGTCCGCGTTCGGTGCCGGTCATGGCGGCCCATGTCTTCTGCGCCGATTTGGCCGACGCGAGCGCCATGTCGACAATTGCCGGCGTTGCGGCATGCACAGTGGCGATCTGCTCGCCGGAGGCGGCATAGATCACCGGGATCTCGGTGCCGTTCTTGTCTTCGACGTATTCGCCATTGATGAAATGGCTGGCTTTGGGCTGGACGGTCGGGTTCAAAGTTTTCATGCCTCCGGCGGGGATATTTCTGGCCAAATGAAGGGTCGGATCATTCGCCGCGGGGAAAGCGCTGGCCTTCCTCAACGTCGTTCAGATCCATGTGGTTGCGCATGTAGCGGTTGCTGGCGTCACGGTGCGGCTGGTGGTCCCAGGGGGTGTAGCTGCCCTGGCGCAGGGCGTCGTAGACCACCCAGCGGCGGGCCTGGCTGGCGCGCACGTCAGCGTCGAATTTGCCAAGGTCCCAGCGGGCGTCGAACTTAGCGCGCAGGCTTTCCAGAGTGCCCTGGTGTTCGGGGGCCTTTGCCAGGTTGACCTGTTCCATCGGGTCGGCGTCCAGATCAAACAGCTGATCCGGGTCCAGCGCGCAGCGGTTCAACTTCCACTTGCCGTAGCGCAAGCTGGCCATCGGCGCATAAGAGGCCTCAGCGGCGTATTCCATCATCACAGGCGCATCGCGCCCGCCGCCTTGCATCAGCGGCACAAGGTTCTCGCCATCAACCCAGGGCGCGACCTCTTCCTCGGGCACGCCACCCATGGCGGCCAGCGTCGGGGCGATGTCCAGCAGCGAAACGGGTTCGTCCAGCTTGCCGGGCTGCACATCGGGGGCCGAGACCATCAGCGGCACGCGGGAGGAGCCGTCATAAAAGCTCATCTTGAACCAAAGGCCCTTCTCGCCCAGCATGTCGCCGTGGTCGGCGCAGAAAACAATGATGGCTTCCTGGCGGGTGTCCTCGAGCACTTGCAGGATCTCTCCGACCTTCTCGTCGATGTAGGAGATATTGGCGAAGTAGCCGCGGCGGGCGCGTTTGATATTTTCTTCGGTAATGTCGAATTTCTGCCAGTCGTTGGCGTCAAAAATGCGCTGGGAATGCGGGTCGTGGTCCTCATAGTCCAGCGCCGGGATCTCGGGCAGCAGATGCTCGCAATCCTCGTACATGTCCCAGTATTTCTTCCGCGCCACAAAAGGGTCATGCGGGTGGGTGAAGCTGACCGTGAGTGCCCAGGGGCGGTCGTCCTTGCCGCGCGCCAGATCATAGAGCTTCATCTTGGCATTATGGGCGACGTCATCGTCATATTCCAGCTGGTTGGTGATCTCGGCGCAGCCCGCGCCGGTCACTGAACCCATGTTGTGATACCACCAGTCGATCCGCTCGCCCGGTTTGCGATAGTCCGGCGTCGAGCCAGAATCCGGCGGGTAAATATCAGTGGTCTGGCGTTCTTCGAAACCATGCAATTGATCCGGCCCGACGACATGCATCTTTCCTGACAAACAGGTCTGGTATCCGGCCCGCCGCAAGTGGTGTGCATATGTCGGGATCGACGACGCAAACTCGGCCGCATTGTCAAAGACCGTTTCCAGACTTTCGGCGAAATTCACCGTGCTGCGCGCTGCAAGCGAGA
>CAJXHQ010000520.1 GCA_913054485.1 uncultured Paracoccaceae bacterium | reverse complement strand
TATGCTCTACCCCTGAGCTACGCCCGCGCCGTTCCGGTGAGGGGCGATTTAGGGCTTACAGGGGAGGGCTGCAAGAGGAAAAACGCGAACCGCGCGAAAAAAGTGAAATATTCTGCGACGGACAGCCGGGAGCCGCGCGTGGGATAGTGCAGGAGAGTTTAACAAACGAGGCGAGGGTATGGTGTCTGACACGGTGAAACTGGGCGCGCTTGTGGCCGCAATCACGCTGGCGCTGGTGGCGGAGAGCGATGCGCAGGGAAAACCGCGCATGCGCAGCCACACAGCGACAGAGGCGCAGGACGTGCGGCTGGTAACTGTAAACCGCAGCGTCAAGGGCGGCGAGGTCACGGTGAAAGTGAGCGCGGGCGCCGTGAAGATCCGCGCAAATGGTATTCCCACACATGCTGTCGGCCAATTCCCCAACCGCGGCAACCCTCATGCGATCTCCGCGCAGCGCTATAATTTTGCAGCTGACAAGGGGCAGGTGGCGGATATGGCCCGGATCTTTGGCCTGTCGGGGCTGTTCGGCGTTGGGCTTAACGGCGTGCCCTTTGATCCTGGTGCCGCGGAATTCTGGAAGGGCAATCCGAACTCGGGCTGGCAATATGAGGCTTTGGGGGGCGCGGTACGGCTCGGGCTGGATGAAAACCACGCCCATGTGCAGCCCTCCGGTGCCTATCACTACCACGGGTTGCCCTGGGGGCTGATGGAGCAGCTGGGCTGGTCGGCGCAGCAGGAATCACCACTGATCGGCTATGCGGCGGACGGCTTTCCGATCTATGCGTTGAACGCCACGGTGAACGGCAAGGTGGTGGAGATGAGGTCTTCCTACCGGCTGAAGCCGGGCAGCCGCCCGGGCGGGTCGCAGCCTTCGGGTGTTTACGACGGGGCCTTTGTGCAGGATTACATGTATCTGGCCGGGTCTGGTTCGCTGGATGAATGCAACGGGGCCGAAGTGGTGACGGCGGGGTATCCGAAAGGCACTTACGCCTATTTTCTGACAGAAGAGTTCCCGGTGATCCCGCGCTGCCTGAAGGGGGATGCGGACCGCAGTTTTGCCAAGCGGCGGCGGCGCGGATAAGGGGGCGCCTTTCAGGCGCCTGCCTCCCCTAACGGGGGCAAAGCCGCCTGCCGGGCAGCGGGACGGGAGTATTTGTGAAAAGATGAATGGCAGGCGCTCTGCAGGCGGGAAGGCGCCTTGGGTGCCCTGCAAAAAGAATACGGGCCGCAACGATGTGCTGCGGCCCGATTTGATTGGCTGAACGTCCGGGCTTATTCCAGCTCGATCAGCAGATCCTTTGCGTCGATCTGGCTGCCAGGCTGGACATGCACGGCTTTGACCAAAGCGTCGCGTTCGGCGTGGATGCCGGTTTCCATCTTCATCGCTTCGATGGTCAGCAGCATGTCGCCTTCGTGCACCTGCTGGCCGGGCTGCACCGCAACCGAGGCGACAACACCGGGCATCGGCGCGCCGATGTGGTTGTCATTGCCCAGTTCCGCCTTGGGGCGGCTTTCGGTGGAGGCTTTGACCAGACGGTTCGGCACACGGATCACCCGCGGTTGGCCGTTCAGTTCGAAGAAGACCTTCACCTCGCCCTTCTCATCCGTCTCGCCGATGGCTTGCAGGCGGATTTCCAGCGTCTTGCCGGGGTCGATTTCCGCAGTGATCTCCTCGCCCGGATCCATGCCGTAGAAGAAAGTCTTCGTGGGCAGGGTGCGGACAGGCCCGTACTGGCGGTGGCGGCCCATGTAGTCGAGGAAAACCTTGGGGTACATCAGGTAGCCGTTCAGATCCTCGTCATCGACTTTGAAGCCGTTCAGCTCCTTCGACAGTTCGGCACGGGTGGCCTCCAGGTCGATGGGCTCCAGATGCGCGCCGGGGCGTTCCAGATTGGGGGCGTCGCCTTTCAGCACCTTGGCGACGATGCCGTCGGGGAAGCCGCCGGGAGGCTGGCCGAGGTTGCCGCGCATCATGTCCACGACCGAGTCCGGGAAGGCCACATCGGTCTTGGGGTCTTCGACTTCGGCGCGGGTCAGGCCTTGTGAGACCATCATCAGCGCCATGTCACCGACAACCTTGGACGAGGGCGTCACCTTCACGATGTCGCCAAACATGCGGTTCACATCGGCGTAGGTCTGGGCGACCTCGTGCCATTTCTCCTCCAGGCCCAAGGAGCGCGCCTGGGCCTTCAGGTTGGTGAACTGGCCGCCGGGCATCTCGTGCAGGTAGACCTCGGAGGCCGGGGCTGCGAGGCCGGACTCGAAGGCCGCATATTGCGCGCGGACCTGCTCCCAGTAGGCGCTGGTTTCGCGGATCGTTTTGATGTCCAGACCGGTGTCGCGGTCGGTGTTGCGCAGAGCCTCGACAATGGAGCCGAGGCAGGGCTGCGAGGTGCCGCCGGAAAACGCATCCATCGCCGCATCCACCGCGTCGACGCCGGCATCCGCCGCCGCCAGTATGGTGGCGCCTGCGATGCCGGATGTGTCATGGGTGTGGAAGTGGACCGGCAGGCCGACCTCTTCCTTCAGGGCTTTGACCAGCGCGCGGGCTGAGGCGGGCTTCAGCAGGCCGGCCATGTCTTTCAGGCCAAGCACATGCGCACCGGCGGCTTCCAGTTCCTTGGCCATGCCGACGTAGTACTTCAGGTCGTACTTGGCCCGCTCCGGGTCCAGGATATCGCCGGTGTAGCAGATGGTGCCTTCGCAGACCTTGCCTGCCTCGACCACCGCATCCATGGCAACGCGCATGTTTTCGACCCAGTTCAGGCTGTCAAAGACTCGGAAGACATCCACGCCGGTCTCGGCCGCCTGTCGCACAAACTCCTGCACCACATTGTCGGGGTAGTTGGTGTAGCCGACCCCGTTAGAGGCGCGCAGCAGCATCTGCGTCATCACGTTGGGCATGGCTTCGCGCAGATCGCGCAGGCGCTGCCACGGGCATTCCTGCAGGAAGCGGTAGGCCACATCAAAGGTTGCCCCGCCCCAGCATT
>CAJXHQ010000519.1 GCA_913054485.1 uncultured Paracoccaceae bacterium | reverse complement strand
AAGGCCCCGCCGATATCCAGCCCGTGATGCGCCTGCACAAATGCGATATGCGCAGCCCGGCGCGCCTTATCGCCCCGGATCCGGCCCATGTCCGGGCTGTCCTGAAATGTCACGGTCCAGCGTGTCATCCGCGCTCCTGAAGTCCTTTCCCTTAAGAAAGGAAACAGTTGCCCGGATCATAGGGCCAGATCCACAGGGTGTTAGAGCCAGCCCGGTGCTACTGCCCCACCTCCAGGCCCCGGATCAGGCGCTGATGCTCCTGCAGGGCAAAGCGGTCGGTCATGCCGGCCACATAATCCGACACGATCCGCGCCAGCGCCGTCTCATCCCCCGAGGCCGCCGCGATCCGCGCTTCCCAGCGCGCGGGCAGCTCGCCCGGGTTCTGCAGATAATAGGGGAACAGCGCCTCCACCACCTTGGCCACCTCGGCGCGTTTCACCATCACCGAGGGCGCACGGTACATGCGGGTAAACAAGAAGGCGCGGATCTCCTTCAGTTCGGCCCAGAGACCGGAGGAGAACTGCACCACCGGCCGACCCAGCGCGCGCACCTCCTCCACGCTTTGCACACCGCTGTCCGCGATGCTGGCACGGGCCGTGTCGATCACATCCCCGACCATGACGCCGAATACCCGGCGCAGCGCTTCATGGCGGCGGCGGTTCGCACCAAGCCCGGGGTAAAGCCGGTCCACCTCCGCATAAGCCCGGCCGATGACCGGCAGCTCCGCGATATCATCATCCCCAAACAGACCGGCACGCAGCCCGTCATGCAGATCGTGATTATTGTAAGCCACATCGTCGGCCAGCGCCGCCACTTGCGCCTCCGCGCTGGCATGGGTGTGCAGCTCCAGATCATGGCGCGCGTTATATTCCTCCAGCGCATAGGGCAGCGTGCCGGTCACCGGGCCATTGTGCTTGGCAATTGCCTCCAGGCTCTCCCAGGTCAGGTTCAGCCCGTCGAATTCAGCGTAATGCTGCTCCAGCGCGGTGACGATACGGATCGCCTGGGCATTGTGGTCAAAGCCGCCATAGGGCGCCATCAGAACATGCATGGCATCCTCACCGGTGTGGCCAAAGGGCGTGTGGCCCAGATCATGGGCCAGCACCACTACCTCGGTCAGCTCCTGGTTCAGCCCCAGCGCCCCGGCTATGGTGCGTGCCCCCTGCCCCACCTCGATCGAATGGGTCAGCCGGGTTCGGTAATTGTCCCCCTCATGCTCCACGAAAACCTGCGTCTTATGTTTCAGCCGCCGGAAGGCCGAAGCATGGATGATCCGGTCGCGATCACGCTGGAAGGGCGACCGGAAACTGCTTTCTTCTTCAGGATAAAGACGCCCCCGGGCCCGCGCGGGGTCGGAAGCATAGGGCGCGTAACTGCGGTACATATAGAAATCTTTCCCTGGCCAATCTTGCCGCCTGAGCACCAGCTTTCTATATAATGAGCCTCGCTGCAATCAGAAAGCATCAGGACACAACCATGAACCTGCCGCCCAAAGTCACCGGACGCGCCTTTGCCCGCCTCGCCGAAATCGGCGCCGCCACCCAGGGGCAGGCGCTGCGCGTCGCCGTCGAAGGCGGCGGCTGCTCAGGCTTTCAGTATGAGATCGCGCTGGACACCCCCAAGACGGACGACCTGGTGCTTGAAGGCCAGGGCGAGAAAGTCGTGGTCGATGCGGTCTCGCTGCCCTTCCTGGAAAACGCCACCATCGACTTCACGGAAGAGCTGATCGGCGCGCGCTTTACCATCGACAACCCCAATGCCACCGCCTCCTGCGGCTGCGGCACCTCCTTCTCGATGTAATCCCGCTTTTTCACCTTTCGGAAAATACTCCGGGGTGAATGCGCGCCGCAGCGCGCAGAGGGGCAGCGCCCCTCCCGCCGCACGTCAGCGCGGCGCCCGGCCCAACGGGCGCGCCAGCAGCTTGGCTGCTGATGCGGCGGGCGGGAGCACCCCGTCCAGCCTTTCCGAAGGACGCAACCGGTCCCAAACAAGATACAGCCCCGATCCCGCCACCGCGATGGCCCCCAAGTAGGTCCCTGCCGCCGGCCATTCGCCAAAGGCAAAGCCGCCCAGGATCACCATCCAGACAAATTGCAGGTTCATCAGCGGCGTCACCGTGTAGGCAGGCAGCAGACGCAGCGCCGCCACCAGCAGCCAGCGGGCCAGGAAAAGGCAAAGCGCATAGGCGCAGACCCAGGCCAGGTCCGCCAGCGGAATCGGCTGCCAAGCGAAAGGCAGCGCCACCCCCATAGAGAGGCAAAGCGCGAGATTCGGGTAGAACACCTGCGCCAGCGGCGCGTTCTCCCGCTGGCCGATATAGCGCGCCATCACCATTGACAGCGTACCGCAGCCTGCCGCCAGCAGAGCCGCCAGATGGCCTGGCCCGGCCCCGTGAAACCCGCCGGGAAACAGGAACATCACGCCGATGAAGCCGCACAAAAGCGCCGCCCAGGCCGCCGGGCGCACCGCCTCGCCCAGGATAGGCCCGGACATCAGCCCCGCAAGCAGCGGCATCAGCGCGATGAACAGGAAGACCTCGGCAAAAGGCAGCAGCCGGAAGGCGTAGAAAAACCCGAGCGCGGCCAGCACCGTCGCTGCCGACCTTACGCCCATGGCCCGCGGGCAGCGGGTGGCCAGCCCGCGCCGCTGCCGCGGATGGCGGTCCGCCAGAAGGCTCAGCCCCGCCACAATGCCCCCCGACACCGCATAAAGCTGCGGGGCCGCATAGCCCCCCGCGATCAGCTTGGTGATCGCATCCGCAGCCGAAATGAACAGCGTATAGGCAACCGCAAGCCCTGCGCCGGCAAGGGATGCCGAAAGCGCCGCGCCCCTCATGCGGCCGCCCCTGCCCGGGCAAAGCCTTCAAAAAACTGTTCAAACGCGGGACTGGCGCTGGCGGCTTCCAGCAAGGCCGCGCCCTCTTCGCCGACAGCCTCCTGCAGGGGGGGGCGCATCACGTGCCAATCGCCGCTGCGGCTGCCCCCCCTTTGAAACA
>CAJXHQ010000518.1 GCA_913054485.1 uncultured Paracoccaceae bacterium | reverse complement strand
CCGCGGCTTCAGCAGGGCGAAATAATCGCCAAACCCGGCTTCATCGTCGTGGATCGTGCCGGCGTTGATGCTTGCGTCGGTCATCTTCGGTCCTTCTTGGGGCCAAAAGCTGCGTGTCGCCACGCAGCCCGCCCCGGTCTTTCAGGTTCGGCGCGGGCCGCAAAGGCCCGCGGTCCGGATCAGTTGGAGGCGACGGTATAGTCCAGCGGCTTGCCGGCATATTCGTCGATCGCACCCTTCAGCCAAGCGTCATAGGCTTCCTGCGTCACCACTTTCACGGTGATCGGCATATAGGAGTGGTCCTTGCCGCAAAGCTCGGAACACTGGCCGAAATAGATACCTTCCTTGCCTTCGTCGACGTTGAACCACAGTTCCGCCAGACGGCCGGGAACCGCGTCCTGCTTCACACCGAAGGATGGGATGGTCCAGGAGTGGATCACGTCCGCCGCGGTCACCTGCATCACAACGGTCTTGCCCGAGGGCACAACAACGGAGGTGTCGGTGGCCAGCAGGTATTCATCCGAGGCAAAGCCGTTGGCTTCCAGGTCTTCCTTGGCCAGCATGAAGCTTTCAAAGCCGAACTCGTGATCGACATAGTCGTAACCCCAGTACCACTGGTAGCCGGTGACCTTGATGGTGATGTCGGCCTCGGGGATCTCCTGCTGCAGGAACAGCTGCTTGAGAGAGAAAGAGCCGATGAAGACCAGGATCAGGATCGGCAGGACGGTCCATGCGATCTCGATCGGGGTGTTGTGGGTGAAGCTGGCAGGCGTCGGGTTCGCACGCTTATTGAAGCGCAGGATCGCATAGAGCAGCAGACCGGCCACAAATACGCAGACCACGGTGATGATCACCAGGATCAGCCAGTCCAGGCTCTGGATGCCCGCTGCCAGTTCGGTCGCTGCAGGCTGAAAGCCCATCGCGCCATCGACCGGTTTACCAATGGTTTCCAGACCGTCCTGCGCCATGGCGGGAAGGCTGGTAAGGCCGGCAAAAAGGCCGGAAAGCATCAAAGCGTTCTTCATGTCTCGTCCTGATCGTTTGATCGCGTTTTTGTCGTCGAACCGGCGCCGCATAACCAGAATCACTGATTCACAAAACGCACGGGCCCCGTTGTCTTTGAGGCCGCTAGAAATCATATTCCTTGCAGCAGATAAAGAGGGATGCCGGCGTCAAAGCGTCGCTTTCTTGATTTAGATCAAAAAAATGAGGTCCGCCCATGGATACCGACGCCTTCCGCCCCTTTGAAACCGCGCTGCCCGAGGATGAGGCGCTGAGCGTGCTGCGCACAGCCCTGTCCGGGGCCGAAGACGGTGAGATTTTTGCCGAACGGCGCAAGTCCGAAGCGCTGGTGTTTGATGACGGGCGGCTGCGCTCGGCCAGCTATGATGCCTCTGAAGGCTTTGGATTGCGGGCGGTTAATGGCGAAGTGGCGGGCTATGCCCATTCCACCGATGTCTCCATGGCGGCACTGCGGCGCGCGTCAGAAACGGCACGGCTGGCCGTGGGCGACGGCGGCGGCACAATGGCCGATGCGCCGGTGGCCACCAACCGCAAGCTTTACACCGATGATGACCCGATCGGCGCGATGCCTTTCCCGGTGAAGGTCGAGACCCTGCGCGAGATCGACGCCTTCGCGCGTGACCTTGATCAAAGGGTGGTGCAGGTTTCGGCGGTGCTGGCAGCCTCCTTGCAGGAGGTGGAGATCCTGCGGGCCGATGGGGTGCGGGTGCGCGACGTGCGGCCGATGACACGGCTCAATGTGTCCGTGATTGTCGAGCAGGACGGCCGGCGTGAAAGCGGATCCGCAGGCGGCGGCGGCCGCGTTGGCCTGGACGGGCTGGTGGATCCCAAGGACTGGCAGGACAAGGCCCGCGAGGCGCTGCGCATTGCGCTGGTCAATCTGGATGCGGTCCCTGCCCCTGCCGGCGTGATGGAGGTGGCGCTTGGGCCGGGCTGGCCCGGCATCCTGCTGCACGAGGCGATCGGCCACGGGTTGGAGGGCGACTTCAACCGCAAGGGATCGTCGGCCTTTGCCGGCCTCATGGGGCAGCAGGTGGCGGCCAAAGGCGTCACGGTGCTGGATGACGGCACCATCGCCGACCGGCGCGGATCAATCACTGTGGATGACGAGGGCACGCCCAGCCAGGCGACCACGCTGATCGAGGACGGCGTGCTGACCGGCTATATGCAGGACCGCCAGAACGCCCGGCTGATGGGAGTCGCCCCCACCGGCAACGGCCGCCGCCAGAGCTATGCCCATGCGCCGATGCCGCGGATGACCAATACCTACATGCTGGGCGGCGAGGCCAACCCGGAAGATCTGGTGGCTGAAATCAAGGACGGCATCTGGGCTGTCGGCTTCGGCGGCGGCCAGGTGGATATCACCAATGGCAAGTTCGTCTTCTCCTGCACCGAGGCCTACCGGGTCGAAAACGGCAAGATCGGCGCGCCGGTCAAAGGCGCCACGCTGATCGGCGACGGGGCCTCTGCACTGAAACGCATCCGCGGGCTTGGCAATGACATGGCGCTGGATCCGGGCATGGGCAACTGCGGCAAGGCCGGTCAGTGGGTGCCTGTCGGCGTGGGCCAGCCCACGGTTCTGATGGACGGGCTGACCGTTGGCGGCTCCGCGGCCTAGCCCGGAAATTCAGGGTTAATACCCCTATAGCCCCGTTAAGCATACCGGGCGGCAAAGCGCTTCTGCCGCCCCTTTGTTTACCTTGCCACAGGGGTCAAGGCTTGTCTGATTCTGAACTCAGGTCAAAATCTTTCCCCTCAAAGACCCGGACATGGGTGCCTCACGCCCCTGATTATTATGGTTCAATGAGGATTACCCCGTAAAAATAAGGATTTAAGCGCGCTTTCAGAAAAACTCAGAATAAATTGCATCCATTCACTCCCTGTTAACCGGCTTAAAGGTAAACCTGTTTCTGCAAGCAGGCGGAGCAACGGATGACCGAAGGATTTACTTCTTCCACTCACCCCCCACTCCCACCCACC
>CAJXHQ010000517.1 GCA_913054485.1 uncultured Paracoccaceae bacterium | reverse complement strand
GCACCCCCAGCAGCACTAGATCGCCCGGGTCCAGCCGCGACAGCAGCTCTTGCGCGGGCCGGGCGGCAGGTTGCGCTGCCGACAGATGGCTCCAGCTTTGAAAGCCTTCAGCGCGGGCAAGCCGGTCAAGTGCGGCATGCAGCGGAATGCCCTCTGCCCGCGACATCTGCCGGGCATTGCGTTTCAGACGGAACAAGGGTGCGGATATCATCGCATAAACCTTCCTGGATGCAGGAAAACACCGCAACCCCGCCTTCTGCGCCAGCCCTGCCAAGGATGGTTTCAGGTTTCATACGCCCCGCAGGCCAACTGCTTCCCCGAACGGCGGGAGGAGGCCCGGGCCGGGCCTTTGGGTCAGGTTATCCGCCGGGTCCATTTCAAACAAGACGCCACCGCGACAGCGCTGGCCGGAAATTTCAAAGAAACCGGCGTCAGAGCGACGCAAACCTCTTTGACAACCGTGCAGCCTCGTCCGCCAGCCCGTAGGGCGCGTTCACCACAAACATGCCGGATCCCACCATCCGGTGGCCTTCGCGGGCGGGCGGGAAACGGACCTCGTGGCGCAGCACCTTTGGCAGGTTTTGCGCCTCCAGCGCATCAAGCATGCCCCTGTGGCTGCCGTCGGTCAGAATCGGATACCACAACGCAATGACACCTACGTTCCACTTGCGGTGCAGCTTGGCGATCTGACCCGGAATGGCGGTGTAATCCGTCTTCACCTCGTATGACGGATCAATCAGCAGCAGGCCGCGGCGCGGTTCCGGCGGGCAGACGGCCTGCGCCATCTCGAACCCGTCACGCTGGTGCACTTTGGCCCGCCATCCCAGCACCGCCTCCAGTCCGGCGTATTCTTGCGGATGCAGCTCGGCCAGCTGCATCCGGTCGTCTGCGCGCAACAGCTGGGCTGCCAGCAGCGGGGAGCCGCCATAGGCCCCTGCCCCATATGTCCCGCGCACCGCAGACAGGGCACGGCGAAAGGGGTGTTCCGGCGCAAACCATTCCTCAGCCACTCCTATGCCGGCCGCCGCCTCACCGGTTTTCAAAGCTTCCGCCGCATCCAACTGGTAGAGCCCGCGCCCCGAATGGGTCTCGGCGTAGGTCAACGGTTTGGGCTTCTGGCCCATATAGTCCAGCATGGCGCAGAGAAGCGCGTGTTTCTGCACGTCAGCCAGATTGCCTGCGTGATAGATATGCTGATAGCTGAGCATGGCGCCGCCCCTTTGGTTTGACTGCCGCCCGGTGTAGCCGGATTCCGCCAGAAACGGCAGCGGAAAAGCGCCGCTAACCACCAACTGCGCGAAAGGCAAGGCAACCGGCTATCTGCCGGCGGAATAACGCTTATCACCACCCCCGCGCCCCTTCCCCCAAAGGCCCGCGCCGCCTATAAGGTTTGGAAGCAGCCTGCGGCAGGGGAGTCGCGGGCCAAACAGCAGTACAGACAGGATCCCTTATTTTATGTCGGTCTTTGGAAATCTTGGCGGCCTGTTCACTTCGGACATGGCTATCGACCTGGGCACAGCAAACACGCTGGTTTACGTAAAAGGGCGCGGCGTGATCCTGTCCGAACCTTCGGTGGTTGCCTACCACGTCAAAGATGGCGTCAAGAAAGTCCTGGCCGTGGGCGAGGACGCCAAGCTGATGCTGGGCCGCACGCCCGGTTCCATCGAAGCGATCCGCCCCATGCGCGAAGGTGTCATTGCCGACTTCGACACCGCCGAAGAGATGATCAAACACTTCATCCGCAAGGTGCACAAACGATCAACCTTCTCCAAGCCGAAGATCATTGTCTGCGTGCCCCACGGCGCGACCCCGGTTGAAAAACGTGCGATCCGCCAGTCGGTTCTGTCGGCCGGTGCGCGCCGCGCGGGCCTGATTGCCGAGCCGATCGCCGCCGCCATCGGCGCCGGCATGCCGATCACCGATCCGACCGGCAACATGGTCGTCGACATCGGCGGCGGCACCACCGAAGTGGCGGTCCTGTCGCTGGGCGACATCGTCTACGCCCGCTCGGTCCGCGTCGGCGGCGACCGCATGGACGAGGCGATCATTTCCTACCTGCGCCGCCAGCAGAACCTGCTGGTCGGTGAAGCCACCGCCGAACGCATCAAGACCTCCATCGGCACCGCCCGCATGCCCGACGACGGCCGCGGCCAGTCGATGCAGATCCGCGGCCGCGACCTCTTGAACGGCGTGCCGAAAGAGATCGAGATTTCCCAGGCTCAGGTGGCCGAGGCGCTGGCCGAACCGGTGCAGCAGATTTGCGAAGCGGTGATGACCGCGCTGGAGACCACGCCGCCCGATCTGGCCGCTGACATCGTCGACCGCGGCGTCATGCTGACCGGGGGCGGCGCGCTCTTGGGCGATCTGGATCTTGCTCTGCGCGAACAGACCGGCCTGGCGGTGTCGATTGCCGACGAAAGCCTGAACTGTGTGGCGCTTGGCACCGGCAAGGCGCTGGAGTTCGAAAAGCAGCTCGCCCACGCGATTGACTACGACAGCTGAGGCGCGCACCCTTTCCTGACAGACCCTTTCCTGACAGGGAGGCGCAGCACCGGCGCCGGGGAGAAGCCTCTTGGCCCGAGACCGATCACAACCCGACGACTACACCGGCCCGCTCAGGCGGCTGCTGCTGGGCGTGGCTTGCCTGCTGCTGGCAATGACTTTCATTGTCTGGCGCATCGACAGTCCGCGGGTGGAACGTTTCCGCGCGCAGGTGCTGGACCGTATTGTACCCAACATGGACTGGGCCATGGCCCCGGTCACGGGCGCGGTTAACCTGTTCCGCGATTTCCAGAGCTACCAGCGGCTGGCCGAGCAGAACCGCGAGCTGCGTTCGGAGCTGCGCCAGATGCAGGCCTGGAAAGAGGCCGCCGTGCAGCTGGAACAGGAAAACGCGCGGCTTTTGGACCTCAACAACGTCCGGCTGGATCCCAAGCTCACCTATATCACCGGCGTGGTGATGGCCGACAGCGGCTCGCCCTTCCGGCAATTCTTGCTGCTGAA
>CAJXHQ010000516.1 GCA_913054485.1 uncultured Paracoccaceae bacterium | reverse complement strand
TGATCGCGCAGGTTTTTCAGGGTTTCCAGCAGCCGCCCGTTGTCGCGCTGGTGCAGGCCAATCGACGGCTCGTCCAGCACATACAAAACCCCGGTCAGGCCGGAGCCGATCTGCGAGGCCAGCCGGATCCGCTGGCTTTCGCCGCCGGACAGCGTGCCGGAGTTGCGGCTGAGGCTCAGGTATTCAAGCCCCACATTGTTCAGGAAGCCAAGCCGTTCGCGGATTTCCTTCACGATGGCGCGGGCGATCTCCTGCTTTTGCGGCGTCAGCTGGTTGGGTACATCCTCGATCCAAGCCAGCGCTTCGCGGATCGACAATTGCACCACCTCGCCCGCATGCTGGCCGCCGATTTTCACAGCCAGCGCTTCGGGGCGCAGGCGGTAGCCATGGCACGACCCGCAGGGGCGGTTGTTCTGGTAGCGCTCGAACTCCTCGCGGATCCAGTTCGAATCCGTCTCGCGGTAGCGCCGCTCCATATTGGGGATCACGCCTTCAAAGACGCGTTCCACCTGATAGACCCGCCCGCCTTCGTCATAGCGGAACATCAGCTCCTCGTCGCCGGAACCATAAAGGAAAACCTGCTGAACCTTTGGGGGCAGATCCTTCCACGGCGTGTTCTTGTCGAACTCGTAATGTTTGGCGATGGCCTCAATCGTCTGCAGGAAATAGGGCGACTTGCCCTTGCGCCAGGGTGCCAGCGCGCCGTCATACACTTTCAGCGCCGCATCCGGCACCACAAGGCGTTCGTCAAAGAACAGCTCCACCCCCAGCCCGTCGCATTCCGGGCAGGCCCCGAAAGGCGCGTTGAAGGAGAACAGGCGCGGCTCAATCTCGGGAATGGTGAAGCCACTGACCGGGCAGGCAAAATTTTCAGAAAACGTCAGCCGCTCCGGATCACCCTCGCGCGGGGCGGTTTCCAGATGGGCGATGCCATCGGCCAGATCCAGCGCGGTGCGAAGGCTGTCTGCCAGCCGCGTTTCCAACCCCTCCCGGACCACGATCCTGTCCACCACCACGTCGATGTCATGGCGGAACTTCTTGTCCAGCGTCGGCGGCTCGTCCAGCTCATAGAATTCGTCATCCACCTTGACCCGCTGGAACCCCTGCTTGCGCAGCTCCAGGAATTCTTTTTTGTACTCGCCCTTGCGGTCGCGCACGATGGGGGCCAGCAGGTAGCCGCGGGTGCCTTCCTCCAGCGTCATGATCCGGTCGACCATATCCTGCACCTGCTGCGCCTCGATCGGCAGGCCGGTGGCGGGGGAAAAGGGCGTGCCTGCACGAGCAAACAGCAGGCGCAGGTAGTCGTAAATCTCGGTCACCGTGCCGACGGTGGAGCGCGGGTTTTTCGAGGTGGTCTTCTGTTCAATCGAAATCGCCGGGGAGAGACCGCTGATATGGTCCACATCCGGTTTTTCCATCATGTCGAGGAACTGGCGCGCATAGGCGCTGAGGCTTTCGACATAGCGGCGCTGGCCTTCGGCATAGACCGTATCAAAAGCCAGCGAAGATTTCCCCGACCCTGACAGTCCGGTGATCACCACCAGCTCATCGCGCGGAATATCCACGTCGATGTTCTTCAGATTATGCTCGCGCGCGCCGCGCACCTCGATGGATTTCAACTCGGCCATGCTGCCCCCTGGATCGTCCGGTTAACACATAGTCAAGGACGGGTGAGTCTCCAACTGGAAAATGAGAACTTTATGTGAACATCACCGTAAGCGCCTTTTATGCGCCAGAAACATATGTACGGCGAAGCCGGTGAGATAGATCACCAGCGCCGTGACCGCCAGTCCCGGATATCCGCCGGCGCCGGTGACAGCCACAAAAAGCGGCGTGCCCAGCGTATTGCCCAGATTGCCTGCCTGCGCCATTGCGCCGTTGGACTCGGCGCGCGCGGCAGCCGTCTCATTGAGCTGCGGCACTGCGGCAAAGCTTGCCCCCTGCACCAGCCCCATGGCCCCCGCCAGCGCGATACAGGCCGCAGGCAGCCCGGGCGCGGCCCAGAGCCAGACCATGCAGGCGGCACAGAGCAGAAAGCCCAGCTGGATCAGCTGCACGGCAGAGATATGGCGCAAGAGGTACACGCCTAGCGTCAATGACACGGCAATCGAGGCCAGCGGCATCGCCCCCATCACAAAAGCCCGCGCGGCTGCGTCGATATAGGGCGGCAGGATGGTCAGGATGGCGACAAAACAGCAGGTATAAAACAGCCAGCCCGCCGCCGGGGCCAGTTTGCGCGGGGAGCGGTAGATCTGCCAGTGCAGCGCCGGAAGGCCTGCCAGCCCGGGCAGAGACTCGCGCGCAGGCACCGGCACATCGCGCAAGGCCCGTGCGAGCCCAAGCGCCAGCAGCGCCATGATGGCAGCATGCGCCCCAAACAGCGCCAGCACGCCCCAGCGGTCGGCCAGCGGCAGGCCGAGCCAGGCCAGCAGGGTGAAGGCCACGCCAAAGAAGGTGCCCCAAAGCGTCAGCGCCGTGCCGCGGTCCTTGTCGCTGGCGATCTGCGCAATCAATGTGGGTGCGGCCACCACCATGCCGAGGTGTGACAGGCCTTCGATGATACGGGTGGCGAGGAAGACGGGAAACGGCAGGTGCAGCGCCTGCAGGGCCGACATCACCGCCCCGGTCCAGAGCGACAGAACCAATGTGCGGCGGAACCCAAAGGAGGCGACAAAGGCCCCGGCCACCACGCCCAGAAGGATCCCCAGCAGACCGACCAGCGAGACGGTGAACCCGATCGAGGCCCCGGCCTCCGGGTAAAGGGAACCCATACGGGAGAAGACAACGCTGATCTTTCCGTATTGCGCCGCAGCCCCGAGGCCCGCAGCCCAGATCACCAGGATCAGCCCCCAGCGGGTCTTGATATCGCTGCTCAAAATGCGCACTCCAAAACAAAAGCAGGCGTCCCCGCCTGCCCCCTGCACTATGTCACCGCTTCGGAGACCCGCAAGCCGTTCCGGTCCGTGCTCAAGAAATTTCTGAAATTTCTTGGCAATTTTCTTCA
>CAJXHQ010000515.1 GCA_913054485.1 uncultured Paracoccaceae bacterium | reverse complement strand
GTTTTTCGAACGATGAATCACGAAGCCCAGAATAAATCAATGGGTCCTGAGCCTACCCAACCACCCGAAGATCTGCGAATGTTCAGGTTACCGGTGCGCCGGGGCGGCAGGGATTTCATCCAAGCTGATCTTCAGTTGTTCCAGAAACTTCGACACCCCCCGGCTGGGTGTGAAAAAACTGGATTGGATAATCGCGAAATCATACGGGATGACAGGGAGCAAGGGGATGGACTTCAAACCCATGTGCTCGAAAAAACCGGCGGTGAGAGGGTCGGAAATCGCTAGGCCAAGCCCCTGCAGAACATAGCTGCAGGCGGAGTGGGTCAGATGGGTTTCGATGGTGGTGGCGGCGCGCAAAGCTGACAGATGTTTCTCTGAAACACCTTGCGCCGCAAAGTATTCATTTCCAAGGGAAATGAAGGGGTTATCCGCGAGTTCCTCCAAAGAAATCGCCTCGCGATCGGCAAGCTCATGGGTGTTGGGGACCACCGCGACGCTGGGCCATGAGTATTGCGCGGTAATTGATATGCCGGGCTCAGGCGCGCGGATGTTGCAAAACCCGAGAGCCGCCTGTTGCAGGCGGACCCGTTCCACCACTTTAGGAGACCGGTGAACAAAGGTGTTCAGCAGCATATTGTGGCCCTCTTGTTTCAGCCCTGCGACGGTCTCCGGCAAAAGCGAAAACGTAGGGGCCGAAACTGTCGCAACCGACACCGGCACTTCCGAGAGCTGGCGGATCTCAGCGGCTGATTTCTCCAGGGCCAGCAAGCCCGCAAAAGACCGTTCCACTTCTTTCAGAAAAGACACCGCATCGTCGGTCGGAACATTCCGGCTGCCGGTGCGCAGGAACAGGGCAAAGCCGATTTCCTTTTCCAAATCGCGGATGAAGCGGGTCACACTGGGTTGCGATTTGTTCAGCAGCGTGGCGGCGCGGGTGATCGAACCCGTGCTCATGACCGCGCGGAATGCATCGATCTGTGTATGTTTCAGCGGCACCTGTTCACCTTGTCATCTAATTTTTGAATACTAACCGGAAATCTCTTTATTTAGAATGCATGATTTATGGTCCTAAGATCAACGCACCTTAAGGAGGAATCGCTTGACCCGTTTTGCCTTGAACACAGGTCCCGGGCACGGCGGCGGCGGCTGACTTCACCTTGGGGACGTGAGATTTAGAAAGACAGATCAACAGTTTGACGGGGACCAGGCGGCGGCGCAAACTGCGGCCCATAGAAAACAACAATTCCCCATTTGGACGAGTAATGCGTTTTGCCGGGTCAAAGACGTGAAACAACAGGGAGATTGGATATGAAATACATCGGTAAGATGGGACTGACAGCAGCCTTTTGCACGGCTGTGGCTTTGCCCGCATCCGCACAGGATACGGTTGTTATCGGTGAGCCGGCCTGGCCGGCGGCGCGGGTGATCGCGCAGGTGATCAAGACCGTGATCGAGGAAGAGATCGGCGGGTCCGCTGATATCGTGCCGGGCAAGAACCCGGTGATCTTCAAGGCGATGGACCGCGGCAAGGGCGACATCGACGTCCACCCGGATGTCTGGCTGCCGAACCAGGGCAGTCTGACGGCGGAATATGTCGATGCCAAAGGCACCGTGGCCCTGTCAGAGAGTACCTACAAGGGCATGACCGGCATGTGCATCCCCGGCTACATGGCCGAAATGGGCATCACGTCAATTCAGGATCTGGCGACCCCGGACGGTGCTGCGCTGTTTGACAGCAACGGTGACGGCAAGGGCGAAATCTGGATCGGCGCGGCGGCCTGGGCGGGGGCCAAGACCTGGACCGTGAAGCTGCGCGACTATGGCGTGTCGGACTTCTTTGAACTGACCTCGGAAGACGAGGCCGTGGCCCTGGCCAATGTCGGCAACCGTATCCGCGCCAAACAGGGCGTCGTCTTCTCCTGCTACAAGCCGCATTATGTCTTCAAACTGCATGATCTCGCGCTCCTGGAAGAACCGGCCTACGACCCGGAGCTCTACAATATGGTGCAGCCGAACGAGGACCCGGATTGGCTGGAAAACTCCAGCGTTGCCACGGCCGACCCGGCCAAAACCGTGCATGTTGCCTATTCCCGGTCGCTGGAGGAGCGCGCACCCGAAGCCGCCCGCCTGCTGGCGAATATTGCGCTGGACAACCAGACCGTCAGTGCCTGGACCCACGAGGTTGTGGTGAACGAAATGGACCCGGCTGAAGTTGCCTCCAACTGGGTGGCGGGCAACAAGGACCGCGTTCAGGGCTGGCTTGGCTACTGATCTTTTCTGATCTGCAAGAAATGCCCCCGTCCGCTTCGCCCGGGCGGGGGCTGTCGCCACTTAAGGACAGAAGGCAGCTGAATGACAGTGCAACCCAATGAGGCCGTGGTCGAGCTTCAGAACGTCTGGAAGATCTTCGGGGCAAAGGCTGATGAAGCCATGGAAGCGGTGCGCTCCCGCGGGCTGAGCAAGGCCGAGGTCTTGGCCGAATACAAATGCGTGGTCGGCGTGGCCGGTGCCAGTTTCGCCGTGCCCGAGGGTGAAATATTCTGCATCATGGGCCTGTCCGGCAGCGGCAAATCCACCCTGGTGCGCCATATCAACCGGCTGCTGGAGCCGACGTCGGGCCATATACTGGTGAACGGCGAGGACATCATGCAAAGCAGCGATGCCAAGCTGCGCGAGGTGCGCAGCCGCAACATCGGCATGGTGTTTCAGAACTTCGCCCTGCTGCCGCACCGCACCGTGCGCGACAACGTGGCCTTGCCGCTGGAGATCCAGGGTCTGACCAAATCCGAACGCTGGGCCCAGGCGCAGCGCTCGATTGATCTGGTGGAACTGTCCGGCTGGGAAGATAAATACGCCCACGAGCTGTCGGGCGGCATGCAGCAGCGCGTCGGCCTGGCGCGCGCGCTGGCGGCTGACCCTGATGTTCTGCTGATGGACGAGGCGTTTTCAGCGCTGGACCCGCTGATCCGGCGCCAGCTGCATGACCAGTTCCTGCATCTGTCGGAGG